>CAYSGV010000403.1:0-2339 GCA_964430685.1 uncultured Gammaproteobacteria bacterium | reverse complement strand
CATTCCCCCAAAACGCAACAGCAACTACCACTATCATTAGCTTATCCTCAACCCATACATGATGCACTGACTCGTTTAAATCCACTTTGTGCATCGCTTGCTGAAAAAATACATATGGCACCGCAGTGGATTAGTTTGTGCTTGTTG
Source organism: uncultured Gammaproteobacteria bacterium (assembly GCA_964430685.1). GTDB lineage: Bacteria > Pseudomonadota > Gammaproteobacteria > CAYSGV01 > CAYSGV01 > CAYSGV01. The sequence continues at coordinate 2,192 of CAYSGV010000403.1, read as the reverse complement.
GAGGGAGATCCTTATTTATTAACACAATTGACTGCTGCACAATGCGAGTGTGTATCTATAGAGAAACATAATATTCAACAGCAGTGCCAAGAAGATGCTGATATTATTCTTGCCGATGTTCGTTACAGTTTAAGTTATCAATTGGCACAAACCATTCACCATCCGACCCTGAAACAACAAACAGCAGTGAGTCGTTTAGACAATATATTACTCAATCGGATTCTAGGTTTGCCCTGTTTTTTGGCGTTAATGTATTTAATGTTTTTATTTGCGATGCAATTGGGCGGCGCTTTTCAAGATTTCTTTGATTTAAGTTCGCAAGCTATTTTTGTGCAAGGTAGTGCTTATATGCTTAGTACCCTGCATGCACCAGCGTGGCTTATTGCTTTAGTTGCTGGTGGAATAGGTAAAGGTATTAATACCATTTTAACTTTTGTGCCAGTGATTGCATTTATGTTTTTATTTTTAGGTATCTTAGAAACTTCAGGCTATATGGCGCGTGCCGCATTTGTTATGGATCGTTTTATGCGCTATTTAGGATTACCCGGTAAATCTTTTGTGCCACTGATTATTGGTTTTGGTTGTAATGTTCCTGCGGTCATGGCAGCACGCACACTTGAAGATCCTAAAGATCGCGTGTTGACCATTCTAATGACACCCTTTATGTCATGCAGTGCGCGTTTTGCAATTTATGCCGTATTTAGCGCCGCATTTTTTAAAACCAATGGTCAAAATATTGTATTTATTTTGTACCTAATTGGCATTGTGATGGCAATTTTAAGTGGCTTGATGCTGCGAAAAACCTGGTTAAAAGGAGAAACGGCACCGTTGGTGATGGAATTGCCTCAATATCAATGGCCACAATGGCGAGATTTACTTTGGCAGACTTGGCACAACCTATATGGGTTCGTTATGCGCGCGGGGAAAATAATTATTCCTTTATGTATGGTGTTAGGTTGTTTGAATGCGCTAAAAATAGATGGAACCTTTTCACTTGTTGATGCTGATGCACAATCAATTTTAGCTTATCTAGGGCGTTGGTTAACGCCAATATTTACGCCAATGGGAATTGAAACAGACAATTGGCCTGCAACCGTTGGTTTATTAACCGGTACGCTGGCTAAAGAAGTAGTGATTGCTACATTAAATGCATTGTATACGACCAATAATTGGGCAGCTGTAACGCCAAGCCATTTATCTGAACAATTGTTGCTAGCGATGCAAACCATTCCAGAGAATTTGGCGTTGATTGCACAATCAATCATACCGATGCAACTGAGCGTTGCCCCTGTAGCGGCAAATAATGAAGTTTTAGGCGTAATGTTTCAGCGCTTTAATGGTGCGGTGGGCGCATTTGCTTATTTATTATTTATTTTACTTTATTACCCTTGTGTTTCGACTGTTGCGGTTATTGCGCGTGAACTCAACCGCAGTCTTGCACTTTTTGCGGTTATTTGGTCGACCGTGCTGGCTTATGCCTCAGCAGTGATATTTTATCAAATAGCCACCATTGTTGATCATCCATGGTCGGCAATCGGATGGATTGTTGGCTGTATTGGAATGTTAATTGTAATGATTTTGTTACCACGTTGGTTTGGGGTGAGTAAGGGTGTCGTGGGCGTAGGAGAAGTAAAGGTTTAAAATATTTATTCTTTGCGGCAAATAAAGCACAGGAGGACTTCAGTCCGACGAGCCACTGCCGCAAAGAATAAATATTTTAAACCTCTCTGGTAAGGTTGTGAGATTTCGTAGCGCGGACTTAGTAGCCTCTTGGCGACGTGTCCGCGGATTAAGGTTAGGTGAGTAGGAAATGTTATTACTGCAACTGAAGAAAATACTGCAAGATCGCAAGGTCGCGCATTTAGACGAATTGGCCGGTGCGCTTAACGCCGAGCCTGCGTTTGTGCGACAAATGCTTGCGGTTTGGTGTAGTAAAGGTAAAGTTCGTTTATTATCCATGCCTGCCGGGTGTGGTGTGCGCTGTGTGCAGTGTAAGCCCGAAACGGTTGAACGTTATGAATGGATTGATGAGCAAAGTGGGAAACTGGCGAATAGGGTAAGTTCTTGCTAGGATGTTTGCAGTTATCGCATTAGTCGCATGATAAGGATAGGAATGAATAATGGCCACAGATATACCCGATGATGAACCCAAGCAGCCCGAAGGTAGCAATGGAGCCGAAGAACCAGCCGCA
>CAYSGV010000402.1:0-2344 GCA_964430685.1 uncultured Gammaproteobacteria bacterium | reverse complement strand
GCGGTTTGCTTATGCTGCTTTCCAGGCGAATTTCGTCCGATTTGCCTGTCCCGACTAAGTATTTCGCCTCTGGTGTTTGCCGCGAGCCGGTGACTACTAAGATTGGTTCTACACCAGTCGAGATGACCAACTGTCTGAATTCAGCTAAATCATCCGCTGAATTCATACCAGGCATGTCGATGTGAACCAATATGGCTTTTTCGCCATTTATTTCGCGTGCAAACAATCAGAAAACCTCAATGAAGGATACGCAACACAGGTGTGTTGCGTATACCGGCATGATTATTCATTACCGGTGGATAGAGCCTCTTCTTCAAATTCATCCGCAGTGGTGCCACTTACTTTGACATTACGTGCTGGTACAACCGTTGAAATCGCATGTTTATAAACCATTTGACTGACGGTGTTTTTCAGCAGTACCACGAACTGATCGAAAGATTCAACTTGACCTTGTAGCTTAATTCCATTGACCAAGTAGATAGAGACAGGAACCTTTTCTTTGCGTAATGCATTCAAGAAAGGGTCTTGTAGACTTTGGCCCTTTGTCATATGTTTCTCCCTTGTTTACTTTTTATATCCTAAAATTGTACTCAATTTATCAGGCAGAAGAAATTTCGCCTCCCTGCTTCACAACCAAACAAAACTGTTGCAATGCTGGCGGAATAACTTCGTGTGCAAGTTTAGCATGGTTGCGCCAGAATCCAAGTGGGAATATACGCATTTTTCGTATTTTTTCATAAGTAGCAACTTACCCCCTTACTCCAATAACCACTCAGCAGATGGCCAGGTACCAAACAACTGCATAATCGATTAAAAAATTATAAAATGATGCATTGTCTGGGACAACAGCCGCTATTCTCAACAGGGGGTTGTTCTTCAACTTTCAAATCAGTGCTCTTTTTGCCGGAACTTTGCTTTGTTTGTTTTTCAAATTTTTCTTCTTCAATCATAGACCAAGCGGGCGTTGTAAAAATATTGCAGAGAATGTTTTGCTTATCAGTTATTGCGTCAGTTTGATAACTATCAAGATTAAATCTTTTACAAAAAGTATGAAACTTTTCTACTAGACTTTTATGTTCTGCATGCAAAAATAAGTCATATTTGTTAGCGACAACAACAATGCGCGCATTGGTTGCATTCAGTAATTTTTCCTTAGCGAGCTCATACCAACTTGATAAATGATCGATCGATTCATTATGGGTGATGTCGCACATAAGTACAACGATATTTTTTGTATCGGTGTAATTATATCTTTTCATTTGATTATCAAGTATTGTCCCTTTGCTTTCACAAATTTTAAATTTAATCGTTTCACTATTAAATATGATTGATGCAGTTGTTGATTGATCATCGGTTTCTATATGAGGACAATTATCTGCAAATTTTTTAATAAAGGCTGATTTGCCTACACCTTTATCGCCTAGAACGATCACACTATAATAATAATTATGATAATGAGGGGTGGTCATTGATATAAATAGACCCCCAGAGCCTTCTAATAATTTATCTCTAGATTCATCTCTTTCTATGAAGTGTTCCATAATAATTACCTCTTACGTTTAATGATATAGGTGATTTTCTAACCTCTATCATAACGAACAAAGCTTAAGAGAATATTAAATAGATTCACTCTATGCTTTATATAACAGCAAAAGCTTTGTTCGCTGTATTTGCGTTGCGATTAGGCTTTACTGAATTTTAAAAGAGAATAGAGCTGGAAAAGTGCCAGGTTCAAGTCGTTAGCCGACTACTGCCGGTCGACGCATCTAAACTATGGTTGTGATGATTTTAGACGGCTTCATGTTTTAAAATTTGTTCTAAAATGCCTTCAAGCTCGTCATTACTATGATAGCGAATAATTAATTCACCATTACCTTTGGGGCTGTGTTTAATGGTGACAATGGTGCCTAATTGATCGGATAACTTTTCTTGTAAATGCAGAATATTGGGATCCGTTTTTTTGGTTTTATGATTGGTAACACCGCGCTTAGGTGTTTGTTGTAGTGCTACCAAACGTTCGGTTTGTCGAACGGATAGTTGTTTGTTCACTATGATGTTTATCAATTTCAATTGTTGCTGCGTGGGTAAACTCAGTAAAGCCCGTGCATGACCCATTTCAATTAAACCTTGCGCAACCATTTCTTTAACTTCAAAAGACAATTCCAGTAAACGCAATAAGTTACTCACTGTCGAGCGTGATTTACCAAGTGCTGTAGCAACTTCTTGATGTGTGAGTTGACACTCACTAAGCAAACGTTGCATACCCAGTGCCGTATCAATGGGATTTAAATCTTCACGTTGAATATTTTCAATGAGACCTATAGCCAATGCTGTTTTATTTTCT
>CAYSGV010000401.1:0-2347 GCA_964430685.1 uncultured Gammaproteobacteria bacterium | reverse complement strand
ACTGCATGATACGCGCCGTACTTTTGCATAAATTTCCCCAAGGCTAAATTATTAGCAATTTCATCAATTGTTACATTATCACTTACATATTTTCGTTCTTTAATTGCTTGCTCAAGTTCTTTGTCACTCACCCCAATAGAGACAATTTGATAATCTACAAGTATACCTTGCTCAATTGCTTGCTTAAAACTCATTCTATAAAGTACTTTACCAAATATTCTTGGATCATCCATTTCATGAAGGTATTTTAATTCTTCTTCTTTAATATCCTTCTTGAGCTCACCTAATATAACTCTTGGTGTAGCGGTCATGTAAAGTCGTTTTTTAATGGGCACATTTAAATTAGAATGCACAAGAGCAAAACTACCAAGTTTACTTCCCGAAGTTTTATGAGCTTCATCACAAATAGCTAAGTCGAATTTAAAATCTGTTGATTTAACAGCAGAACAAATAGCTCCTAGGCTCTGGTAAGTAGCATAAATAATAGTGCTATTATGCCTGCTTAGAAAATTTTTTATTTCATAAGCCTTCGTTGTAACTCTACCTTCAATATCATAACTATGTGCAATTACAGTATCTCTTCCCTTATCTATATCCTTTTCTGAACATACACACAAATATGGCAGAAAATTCGCAGAGTTAGTAGACCATTCTTTTTTGGTTTGGCTTAATAAAGCTAATGATGGTAGTAGCACTAATGTATGATTGGCATTTAATTCTTCTTTAATCCATAACGAAATTAGTGTTTTCCCTGCACCACAAGGAAGAATAAGCTGACCTCTATCATTATTAATAAAGCCTTTAATCACTTCATTTATTACGGTAATTTGATATTTTCGTGGACTCTTATGTATTGTAGTAGTAAGGGGTTTTCCTAATAAAAGCTCTCTCATATTGAGAAAAACAGATTTAGGAATATTCGCAATATTACCTATTGTAACCACTTTTAGTTGAACCGATTTTTTAATCAGCGAATATTTATCTAATCCTGAAGCATTAGTAAATACTATCAAATAATCAGCCTTATCACCTTCTGCAAAGAAGTTAGCCAACTTATCTTTAGACCATGAAACATTTATATCTTGATCATTTTTAAATTTACATTGCACTACAGAAAAAGCACCGAAATAGTCTTCAAGTATAATATCTATACCATGGTCTATATTTCCAAGATTAAGTTTAGATTTAACAGAAGTTGGAGCTTCGGAGAAAAACCAGACATTCTTAAACTCACGTTTTACTGAAGGTTCTGTAAGATAATAAAGTTTACAGAATTCTTCGAATATTTTACCTGCCAGCTTAGTATTTGTGGAATTATATTTAAGTAGTTCCTTATAAATATCATCCCATGAAATTGCATTTTTTATTATCTCTAGCATAGTTGTCATTATTGGCACCTATTAATAATAAACAATTAGTTTTTAAATCAGCAACTAATGTCAGCTACAAATTAAGACTTCAAGCAGTTATAGTCGGTGCAAGTCCTGCTACCCGCCAGATCATCTATCAAAATTCTTTTTATTTGCTTCTTTTAAATAACATTTCCGGAAAGAACTGCGAGTACTATTCAGTATACTTTCTTCCTCAAAAAACCATTCCAATATTTTTTTCAATTCTTCCCGATCATCATTCTGTATAACAGCGTAAGCATTATTATTATTAATTATAAAGTATTGATTTATGAGTATTGATTTATGAGTATTGATTCTTTCAAAATATAAGATAAAAATGTTCTCCCTTTTAAATGCCTGGGAATTGATTTCATATCAATACTGAAGCTCCTAGCTCTTTTATAATTGCATTCAGTAATCTTTTCTTCTCGATCATTAGTTGAATATCGAAATGCATGCTTATATCGGCGCGGGCTTACACCGATAAAATGTCTAAAACATAAAGTACCTGATACTTTTTCGTGAGCTAGTGGCTCTACACTAATATTTTTTGCAAATATTTCATCAGCTTTGCTTTTGGGGTAGGGTTCAATAAATACAACCTCCTTTATCCCAACTGCAAGAATCAATGCAGTGCAAAGATGACATGGAAATGTCGTGGTGTACAATGTTGAGCCAACTAATGAAATTCCTTTGCGAGCTGCTTCACAAATAGCTGCTTCTTCTGCATGAATAGTACGCCCATATTCAATTAAATTTTCCCATTTCAACTTTGCAAGTTTATTTTTCTCTAACAACTTACCGTAATCTAACCCATTATCTGTAGCGACTTTCAGTGCATTATCTAATTCTGATCTAATTTCTGATTTGATCTTTTCATTGCTATCATATCCAATTTGAAAGCTTCGATGATCTTCTGCCGCAACACGCCCTCGCTGGCGCTGCCGCGTCCGGCG
>CAYSGV010000400.1:0-2348 GCA_964430685.1 uncultured Gammaproteobacteria bacterium | reverse complement strand
CGCTTATCTGGCTGCCAACTAAACACCTGTCCTGTGGTCGGTGCACCGGCAATGGCGTCTGCTAATCTATGTGCTTGTGCATCTGCTGCCATCGTGCGGGCTATGCGCAAATGAATTTGATCAAACCAATCTAGTAATTGCTCAGGTGTTATATTTTCTCGACCCATTTTTTCAATTGCAGGCAAAATAACATCTTGAGCATAGAGATAGGCATCAAGCATATCTTGATATTGATTACTGGCATGCAAATAAGCTTCAAGCGTAAATTCTTCATCTGATGGATTTGCTGACTCTTCTGTTGTAAAGCCATAGATCAGCGCAGGATTAAATTTAGTGAGCCGCTCTAAATTAAATTTGGATGCTGGTAGTGGTCGTGTCTCTGTTTCTTTAATCATGTTTTCAAGCCCTCATTATTTGGCCCCATTATATTAACTTATTGAATATATAGCAATTTATTGAGATCTAGGTGTGATTAGCAGTGTTATGGTACCTGATGTGACGCTGAATTGCGTATATACTGCGCTTTGGTTATTTTTACGCTAAACTTGCCACTCATGAAATTAGAAGATGTATGCAACAACAGGTTAAGACATGGCCATTACGATTAAAACTCCAGATGAAATTGAAAAAATGCGCATAGCGGGGCGATTAGCTGCAGATGTTCTTGATATGATTGAAGCATATGTACGGCCAGGTATCACTACGGATGAACTCAATGAGATTTGTCACCGGTATATTATCGACGTACAAGAGGCAGTACCTGCGCCCCTCGGTTATCGCGGTTATCCCAAATCAATTTGTACCTCCGTAAACCACCAAGTTTGTCATGGCATCCCAAGTGATCGCAAACTCAAAGAGGGCGACATCGTCAACATTGATGTCACTGTTATCAAAGATGGTTTTCATGGTGATACTTCTCGGATGTTTTATGTGGGTAAACCTAGTGTTTTAGCCAAGCGTTTATGTGAAGTCACGCGCGAGTGTATGCTGATTGGCATTCATATGATTAAGCCCTCTGTGCGTTTAGGCGATATTGGTGCGGCCATTGCAGCACACGCCCATGCGCATCATTATAGTGTGGTGCGTGAATTTTGTGGTCATGGGATTGGCCGACAATTTCATGAAGATCCGCAAGTGTTGCATTATGGTGTACCCGGGACAGGCGTGGTTTTAGAGCAAGGGATGACCTTTACCATTGAACCCATGATCAATGCGGGCAAACGCGATGTGAAAGTGTTAGGTGATGGTTGGACGGCAGTCACCAAAGATCATAGTTTATCAGCACAGTGGGAGCATACGGTGCTGGTTACCGATACCGGTTATGAAATTTTAACTTTATCGGCGGCTGAACGTGCAAATAAGTCACAATAAGGAAATTGATTTTACCCGCTGGTTAAATGATGAATTAGCCAAATGTGCACCGTTAACCAAAAATGATTACACTGAACTACAAGCGCAGCTCTACCTTCAGTTACAACAAGATTTCCGTCATAATGCCAATCCGCAGACACTCATGTCTAAACGCGTTATTTACTGCGATACCATTTTAATTCAACTGTGGCAGCAACATGGTTTAAATGATTATCCAGATTTATGTTTAATTGCAATTGGCGGTTATGGTCGACGCGAACTTTATCCTTATTCAGATATTGATATTTTAATATTGACGCCAGAAGTGCACGAAGCTACCAATAAACATGCAGCAAGCACAATCTCGTGGCAAAATAAAATCGCGCAATTTACTGCCTTTTTATGGGATATTGGTTTGCAAGTTGGCTTAAGTGTACGATCATTTCGCGACAGCGCTGATTGTGCTTGCACGGATATTTCAACTGCCACCACACTTTTGGAAACGCGATTACTTATTGGCGATACGCTCAACTATCAAAAATTACTCGATTTATTTCATCCACATAATTTATGGCCGATGCGCGCATTTTTTCCGGCTAAAATTGTCGAGCAACAGATGCGTTATCGCAAATATAATGACACTGCTTACAATCTTGAACCGAATATTAAAGAAAGCCCAGGTGGTTTACGTGATTTTCATTTAATCAATTGGCTGATGCGCCGACATTTTGGTATACCGCCAGGAGAGTTACTCATCAATCAACATTTTATGACTGAAGAAGAATATCAGACATTGTGTATCAGTCATTTATTTTTAGCGAAAGTTCGTTGTGGATTACATCTGCTTACTGGGCGCAAAGATGATCGTTTACTGTATAACCATCAACAACAATTAGCCGAGCAGTTTTGTTATCAAGATTTTGGTGATTTTTCTGCACTCGAATGTTTCATGAAAGATTATTATCATGCGGCAAAAAATATTAGTGTTCTCACAGAAC
>CAYSGV010000399.1:0-2393 GCA_964430685.1 uncultured Gammaproteobacteria bacterium | reverse complement strand
CAATGGGCCATTAAGTAATGGCTCGATGCATTCTTTTATAATGATATCTTCTGCAGTATATTCAATCTCTCTTTTAGGATAACGCTCTTCCGTTAAATTACGTAACGATATGCGAAATACCCATTCATAGCAACGATAACCAATCTCTTTTCCCCATAAATAGCATAAATATTCTGTTAAAGTTGACTTTCCTACCCCGGGTGTTCCCGTAAACAGTAAACGATGTATACCTTGAATGAAGCGACTATCGGCAATTTCACCGATTACTCCTTGATTGACCACACGTGTAATGTCGGCATTTACTAAATGATTTAAATTTAAAGCAGGATGGTTTTGTCCATATAGATTGTTATAGGTATCATGGGATTCATCTTTATTTTCACCTGTCTTCAAATTTTGTAATGTTCTTAACCTTGCTTCATAGTCAATTTGGTTCGTTAAAGCCAATTGTATATAAAGTTGTTCAATTGGAATTGGATCATAAAAAAGCCGTCGAATGTACAGTCCAGCAGCATAATGATTTTTTAGTAAGGTTTGAAATTCTTCAGCTGTTGTGAATTCATTGATAACACCAGCCGCAACATTGCTTTGAGTGGGAAAATGTTCTTGTGTTCTATCCTTATTTCTTTCTTTTCTGCGTTTCATAGAAGTCCTTTTTGTACTAATCAGACATCCGCCCTCTCCATATGCGCTTCACTTTGATCAGGCGTAATATTGCAATTAGTTTTACCAGAATGGCCATACGATTACAATTAGTTACACAGAAGTTAAATAAAAATAGTAGATAATTTAGTTAATAAAAAACAACAATGCATACTTTTTTAATATATGTATATTCATGTCCTTTGTAATATTTTTCAGGCATGTTAATAGATCCGACGTTTCTTTTTCTCCAAGTATTTTTTGGGGACAAAGGTACAACCCTTTTGCAATAATGCGATGTCCGCCGATTTGTGCCACTTACAATGGCTGGAATTAAACCTTTATCGCTTGGCTCTGGCAACTAACCTAAGGAAGCTACTTTTTGCCCAGCCCAACCCCACTAGTCTGTGCGGCCACTGGAACATCATTATATTGTTTATCGCCACCTACATAATTCCCTAACGATATTACCGGACCGCCAGGCTTATTATTAATAACCTCATTCCCACCTGTGTAATTCCCCACCGATATTATTCCATCTTTTGGTAAATTCGTCGCTGCCAATGCTGTTAGCGCTTTTATCCCTTCAGTAATCGATACTGGTTGAAAACCTACAGGACACCCACTTGCTGCCATCCTCTCTGCTGGTGCTGCTGACATCGAGCCAGTAGGGCGAGGTCCAGCCACCATAGCTGGTGATGAAGCGACTGGCGATGGGCTTGAGTGTTGCGAATTCTGTCCTTGGCTAGAACCTAGTGAAGATAAAGCTTTGTCATCCTGTGCTGGATTGGCAATGTGACTCTGTTGGTCTATAGTTGTGCCATTTTTAAATTGATTATGGAGATTATTACTACTGTTGTCCTTTTCAGATACATGAATGGCCGCTGGCTTGTTTTGAAAAGATTCCTTTTCTTTATGGTGCTTATGCTTCTTTTTATCTTTTTTTGTTTCATCCTTTGTAAAAAATTGGTCAAGCAAACGTTCAGCCTGCGCTTTATCTATAGTAAGTGCTAACATATTTTCAATTTTATCACCTTCATGTATTTGTCTCCCTGTAGGTTCGACTCCCTCCTGTTGAAGGACAGCATATCTTCGTATTTCATTATTTACAAAGCGTGTTTCAGGCGCTTCGTTATGATTTCTTCTCTCAGCATGATGTTGATATCTAGCTTCATCTTTTGCAGCAATGTGCTGACCTTCTGCTTGTACTTGTTGTCTTCTTTGCATTATTATCTGTTGCTGCTTAGATAATTGATCTTGAATCCAACTGACCATTCGGTTTTCAGCAATTTTTTCATTTTTTTTAGCTATATCCAGAACACTATAACCAGCATCCGTAGTTAAAGTTAAATCCATTTTCTTTACTTCAACCAACCAGCGTACCACTTGAAAATGGTCATTGTAAAGAACCGCTAAGTGTAGTGCAGTGTAGCCAAATTTATTGGTCTCATCCAATCTCGCTTTCTTTTTATCAACGAGCCATTGCATTAGCTCTAGATGCCCTTGCACAGCTGCTTTGAGTAAAGCAGTATTATTACCCTTATCCTTTTGTTGCCAAAACATTTCATCGCGACCTTGTGCTAATTCCTTCATCACCTTACGGTGGCCATAATATGCAGCAAATAAGAATGCAGTCACACCATCTTCATTTCGATGATCGACATCGGCATGTAGCCCTATCATCCAATTAACCATCTTTATATGACCAATCATGCAAGCAATGGCTAACAATTGATTTTGCTTTTCATCAC
>CAYSGV010000398.1:0-2394 GCA_964430685.1 uncultured Gammaproteobacteria bacterium | reverse complement strand
AATGGAAAAGTTGGAATTAGCTAAAGACTCTTCAAAATCTCCCACCTTAATTCCAAGGCATAAACTTCTTGCAGCAGGATTTTTTAAGAAACATCTCGAGGAATTCATTTCAGCCGCTAAAAAAGATAATACTGGCATTATTAATCTGAAAGAGCGTTATTTAGGTCCTATTTATTATTGCTGCTTTAATGCTGCATTACATTATCGCGTAATTGACCATGAAACTGGATTATTACCTAGAGGTGTTCGAGCAGCCTTGCAGGGTCTTAAAAAAGGTTATCTTGAAGACACTCAAGCAAGGTACATTGAAGAAGCATTAGGCTTTTTGCATAAATTACGTCATTATACACAATTCCAACGTGGATGTGGCCCTGATTTTGTGGCTTTAACCACAGCTGACAAAGAAAAAAAAGACATTCATTTGCCCTTACCAGATCATTATATACCTGTTCTTGAGCAAATAGATGTGTCTATACAAAGAAGATTAGCGGTAATTGACAATCGTCTTTTATTTTCCATGATTGCGAGCTTGGGAGATTTTAGTTTAAGCCGAGAGGCTATTGCACCGTTTGCTCCTCATATTCGTTACTATTTGTTAGCACAGCAAGATTTACAACATCCTGTATCCAAAGTGCGCCTCATCCAAGCCCTTAGGCGGTTTTTGGCAAGCGATTCCACTGTGGATGTTCAGGCGTCACAGGTAAATCATACAGAAAGCACAAGTGATGACTTACGGCAGTTATCAAAAAATTACAAAACGTATTTGCAGGGTAAATATATTTACCGTGCAGCAGGAGGAGAAGGTTTAGATATAAACAAATGGGCAGTTGAGAGAGGTTATTATGTTAAAACGAAACTTAGTTTAAGTGTAAATGCTATTGGTTTTATTTTAAAGTATGGGAATTTTCAGGGCCTTAATGTAAGCCGATTAATTTTTGAAACTGAAACCTCATTTGATAGGGCAGAGTTAAATGGGGCTAATTTCAAAAATGCCATTTGCATAGGAGCATCGTTTGAAAGTGCACGGTTACAGGAAAGTGATTTCTCTGCTTCCTATTGCTACCTAGCGAAGTTTCAATCAGCAAAGTGCAGCAAAGCTATTGCGCGAGGTGCAATATTTAAACAAGCAAATTTCCGCAATGCGACCTTGCAAACAGATTTTACCAATGCTGATTTAAGCCAAGCAGATTTATCAGGTGCTGATCTATCGGGGATTGTTTTGCAAAAAACCAATTTAACTTGCGCAAATTTGTCGGGAGTAAAATCATTAACGGCAAGAGCGTTAAAAAGCGCTAAATTGAAATATACTATCGTGATTCGTGCTGATTATGCTTCTAGCAAAGATGAAATTGAAATTCAAGAATTAGCTAAAACGCACCCATTAAAGGTCATTTGTTCGAAAGAACAATTACAAGATTTAGTTAAAACAGAGAACTTAATTGGAATTAATCTTTCCGGCTTAAATCTCAATGAGAGTAATTTTAGTTTTGCAAATTTTATTAATACAATTTGTAAAAAAACCAATTGGGGCGGCAGTAATCTAAAAGGGGCAGATTTTAGTGGCGCCGATTTTTCTGGAGCCGACATGAGCGGAGCATCCTTCCTTCAGGCTAATTTACAAGGAGCTCGTCTAAGAAAAGCCAACCTTTATGCTATGGATTGTAACAGTACTAATTTTGCTGATGCTGATTTAAGCGATGTGAATCTAGAACATGCTGAATTAAGTGGCGCGAACTTAACAAATGCTAAACTCGTTAATGCCAATTTACAGCAAGCCCAAATGACTAACCTAGTTGTTAATAACGCCGATTTTTCAGGGGCTGATTTGCGCGGAGCAATATTTGAGTCAAAGGATAGCGCTGCTTTGACGATAGATTGGTCAAGAGTAAAAACAGGGGGGTTAAAAAATACTATATTTCCTAAGGAGTATGTAAATACATTAGAAGAAGAAAAAAAAGAAGTATTAATAAAGCAAGGGGCAATTTTAGAAAACAATTCCGGCAAATATGATAATCCTGAACACCTCGCATATGTACAATATTGTAATCAAAGACGTAAGCAACAACAATTAACTAAGATTGGTATTCTGGAAGAAGAAGCTAAAAAAAATCAAAGTGATTTTCAGAAAGAAACAAAGATACAGATACTCTCAAAAAAGCAAAACAATCATGAACTGGAAGAAGAAAAACTAACGTTACTGCCAGTAAAAAAATTATCCCAGGATGATAATAAAACAGATCAATTTATAGATAAGTCGCAACAACGGTCAAATAAGATTAGTGTTGACTTAAAAGAACGAACAATTACAAAAAAAGATGAAGCTGAGGATAGTGGTAATGTATCTGTATTGGAAGATTTTGAAGATATACCAATCGAAAATATATGCTCCGACAT
>CAYSGV010000397.1:0-2406 GCA_964430685.1 uncultured Gammaproteobacteria bacterium | reverse complement strand
ACTGCTTCATGCATAGCTTGTTGAACAAATTCCACCATACTCAGGCCCAATAAAATAGGATCAGTATATTTATCTATATACATATATTCATCGAAGTAATTCGCATGTGGAGAGGCAGAATCTTGCCAAATTTCGCTTTTTAGATAGCCATCAATAATGGCGGAGGCGATATGCCAACGATGATCATGCAAAGTTTCCATAGAAGAAGTATGCATTAGCCAAATATGCAACCTAATGGTGAAATTCGAATCCGTTGCTAAATTTATCCTATAAAAGCCGTTATTGTGTAAATAACATTTGCTTGCATATTCGGCTAAAAGGCTGTGATTGTTGAGAACCTCATTAACTATTCTCATCACACCAAGCTTTCCAAATTTTTGTAGCTCTTTAGCCACTGCTGTCATGATGTCATTGGAGCCTATATTATTATTAAAATGATATAGTATTGCTGGAACCAGTTTGGATAACGAATTTAATAGACACTGGCTGTCATTCTCAAATGTATTTATATCAGTTAGATCAGTAGTTAGACTGTTACAGGTCATTTATTTCGCCTCCGTTACATGTAAAAAAAATATTAATAAACACTTAAGTTTCCTTATGTAACTATATCTTCGCAGCCAAATATCACCATTCGTAAAATTACGAGAAAATTACTGGCCTTTACATGTTTGCTATAATTTTTCTAGTAAATTTACGAGGCATTGGGAAAGTGTTGGTAGGTGTTATCTATAATATTTTATTATGCTGACAGATAAATATTAATCATGAGTAGCAAACATGTTTAATGTATTGAATGGTCAAGATTGGATTTTTCAGAACTATATTTTTCTGGCATAACTAGGGGATGCCACGCTGAATGTAGTCATTGAGAAGCCATATGTTAACATCAGCCATCTCTATACGTTCTGCATCGCAAATACAAACCGAGCTATAATCATCGCGATTATGTTCTGCTCGAACTGGTTTTAAATTTAACACTTCAATATTTCGTGTTGGTTTTAATGCAAAAAATCCCATTATTCTTAATTGTTCACAGATATGTTCACGTGCACTAAGCCATTGCTGTGTTGTAATACGCGGTCGAATATTTTGATTATTGCTTGCTGGAATCGCTAGAGAATTAGCAAAATCTTTGCATACCCTCGCTAATAGACAAAAATTGTGGTAGGGCAAGAAACTAAAGATCTGCAACCACATCTCTGCAGGCAATATAAGATGAGTTTTTTTCTTATAAGACGGTGGTTGCCCTTGTGCTGTTACATTGCTTTTAGCTTGAATATAATCTGGCTTTATTTCGCGGTTCTCTTGTGCGAGCACGAGCTGATTGCTGGCACTAATATTCTCTATTTCTTCTTGGTTAAGACCATCACACATCATACGGTTATTTGGTGATGACATCCAAATTAAATGCCCAGATAATTTTCTATTACGAACTTGAGAAGCATGTATTTCCTTTAACTGAAATACTTGCAACAGATAGTCCTCTGCATGACAAATCAAATAAAATAGATTGTTTGATTCTGGTTTACGAGGAATCAACCATTTTATTTTATCAACATGATGACGTAAATGGAATTTTATTAATTCTTCTTTACTATCACTATCAACTACAATGATATTCTGCCTCTTAGACACACAAGCCAGATACTTTCCGTTATCAGAATAACTCACTTCAGATAATTCAGGTATTTGCTTCATGAAAATAATATTTTTTGTATTGGAATCTATGATGTAAAGATGGTCACCTGCTCCAAAGGCAAAGTCCGTACTTCCATACCGGAACATAATGTTAGTTATATTATCAGCTCGCATATCAGCACTTTCATAGGTGTCAGCACGGATGAATAAAATATTAAATGAGTTATTAACTGCTAAACATAAACCATCCGAGCGCATCACTACTTGGTCGGTATTTGTAAATTTAACTAGGTGCGCAGCATTCAGATCAACTCTTCGCCATATACGTTGACACGTTTTTGATTGTAGATCCCAAAGTCTTAATATACGGTCTGTACCACCAGTAATTAGTTTATTGCCATCGGGAAGGAATCTAATCATTGCTACATCTCTATGCCAATCACCTTTATCCTCAACTTGCTCTTCATTGTCCACTAAACCCTGGCTAGAAATAAATTGATCACTTGGCTGGCTAATTTTCAAAAGACACTTTTTCGTACTACTATCATATAAACTTACAGTAGCAGGATGCGCTGTAGATACTGCTATTATATTACTTTCCCCAGGCGCATAAACGATGTTGTCAATCCTGCCTACGTTACGGATGACGTGCATTAGCCATTTCTGATCAGCTTGTAAATCCCAGAAAAACAAATGTTCTTTATTATGACCGCAAATTTGCTTTTCATCATATCCAAAACGTCTTGTCCTTTTATTCTTCCTCCT
>CAYSGV010000396.1:0-2410 GCA_964430685.1 uncultured Gammaproteobacteria bacterium | reverse complement strand
TATCAAATTTCTGGTTCCGACCAATCTGCTAATAGTAGTGTCAAACGTTTGCAAGAATTAGGTGCAAAAATATTTTTAGGTCATGCACCCGAACATATTGATCATGCGGATGTGGTGGTTTTTTCAACCGTGATTCCAGCCACAAACCCTGAAATTGTTGCAGCAAAAGCAAAACGCATACCTGTTATTCGTCGTGCCGAAATGTTAGCTGAACTCATGCGCTTTCAACATGGCATCGCCATTGCCGGCACACATGGAAAAACAACCACAACCAGTT
Organism: uncultured Gammaproteobacteria bacterium; assembly: GCA_964430685.1. GTDB lineage: Bacteria > Pseudomonadota > Gammaproteobacteria > CAYSGV01 > CAYSGV01 > CAYSGV01. Next base: position 2,133 of record CAYSGV010000396.1, on the reverse strand, counting down.
TAGTGACTTGCTTACTTTCTGAAGGCGGGTTAGACCCTACTTATGTTATTGGCGGCAAACTCAACAGCTCCGGCACACATGCACGTTTAGGCAGCAGTGCATATTTTGTTGTTGAAGCCGATGAAAGTGATGCATCCTTTTTATATTTACAACCCACTGTGTCCATTATTACTAATATCGATGCCGATCACATGGAAACTTACCATGGTGATTTTGCTAAATTGCGCCAAACCTTTATTGATTTTTTACATCACTTGCCTTTTTATGGTTTAGCTATTTTATGTTTAGATGATCCCGTTATTAGTGGCATGTTGAGTGAAATTTCACGTCCCATATTAACTTATGGTTTTAATTCGAATGCTGATTATCACATTGAAGATTTCGAACAAATTGTCACGCAATGTCATTTTAAAGTGATTCGTCCCGCACCGCATCAACCATTAAAAATTGTGCTCAATATGCCTGGCAAACATAATGTACAAAACGCCATAGCGGCCATTGCTGTTGCCACAGAACATGGCGTATCTGATGAAAAAATTATCCATGGACTTGAACAATTTTCAGGTGTCGGTCGTCGATTGCAACAATATGAATTAACGGGACCCAATGGCCAATTTTTATTAATTGATGATTACGGCCATCACCCGCGTGAAATTGAAGTGACATTAGCTGCCATTCGCGCAGCATGGCCACACCGTCGTTTGCTTATGGTATATCAACCGCATCGTTATAGTCGCACGGCAGCATTGTGGGGCGATTTTGCTGCTGTGCTGGCAACCGCTGATAAATTAATGCTAATGGATATTTACCCTGCAAACGAACAACCCATCGTTGGTATTGATAGTGAACGTTTGCTACAAGCCATACAAAGTCGCGGTTTAGAAAACGTAACTTATCTTCCAGCAAATAATGATCCGACTGCACAGATTCTGAGTGATTTACGCCAAGATGATATTTTACTGTTACAAGGTGCTGGTGATATTGGTGCCTATGCACAAAAATTGATTACCCTGATTGGGCAACCATAATATGGCAACATCAGAACAATCAACGCACAAAACACAACCTGGCTCATTAATGCAAAATGTATCACTTGCACGACATACCACTTGGCGTGTGGGCGGGCCTGCAAAACAATTATTTGTGCCCAGTTCCATAAATGATTTAAGCCATTTTTTCCAACAACACCCAGAAGAACCTGTTCTTTTTTTGGGCTTGGGAAGTAACACACTTATTCGTGATGGTGGCATTCCAGCAACGGTCATATTAACGCATCGTGGTTTAATGCATATGACACAAGTTGATACACATACAGTACATGTGCAAGCAGGTGTTCCCTGTGCCAAAGTTGCACGTTTTTGTGCACACATGGGTTTAACGGGTGCCGAATATTTAGCCGGTATACCTGGCACCATGGGCGGTGCTTTAGCAATGAATGCAGGTTGTCATGGCGGCGAAACATGGAACAATGTAATTTCTGTAGAAACTATTAACCGTCAAGGTCAAATACAAACACGACCTAAATCAGATTTTAAAATTGCTTATCGTCATGTGGAAGGTCCAGTGGATGAATGGTTCGTTGCAACCACTTTAAAATTTGAATCCGATAACAACAAGCAAGCCATTCAAAAAATAAATGAATTATTAGCCGTGCGTGCAGCCACACAACCCACCAGTGAACACAATGCTGGATCTGTATTCCGTAATCCACCCAATAATTTTGCCGCGCGTCTCATCGAACAAGCAGGTTTAAAAGGTTTACAAATTGGCGGCGCGTGTGTCTCCACCAAACACGCTAATTTTATTATCAACACCGGTAATGCAACTGCTGCGGACATTGAACAACTCATCGAGACTGTAAGTAAAAAAGTTTTTGAACATTTTGGTGTGCAACTTATACGTGAAGTACGCATTATTGGTGAGAAGTGATATGAAATAAATTTCGGTCTTAATATTATTTTTAAGATCCGTGTTATCCAAATTGTACCTTTCTGCGCATTGCATATATCATATTTCCCTGTCATTGCGAGGGCGTTCTACCATTGAGCGGACCTAAATGAAATCCATGCCGCCCGTGGCAATCTCCAACGACGAAGTTCTATTCAGGAGATTGCCACGGGCGGCATCGATATT
>CAYSGV010000395.1:0-2421 GCA_964430685.1 uncultured Gammaproteobacteria bacterium | reverse complement strand
AAATGACTTTTCCAGGTGCCACGGCACGTATATTTTGCTGTGAAGGTGCGCTAATCAATACCCCTTTCCAAGATAGCTCACTGTTTTCAATTTGTGATCCAAATTGATGGACTATTTTTCCTTGTGTAGGCCAAACCAACCTACCACGATATTGTTTGAATAATGGTGCTTTAGCATTGACATATTGGCTGTTGTTTTTTTGTTGCCGACGTGCCAATTCACGCAAGGTTTGCTCTAATTTCTCCGCATCTTTCTTGAGTTGTTCTAGACGTGCTTGGTCTGTGCGGATTTCTAAACGTATTTTTTGCAGTAAGCTTTGCCGTTCATTGAGTGCATTGTGTAATTTTTCATCTTCTTGCTGAAAATGTTTTTGATTGCTTTGTAAGGTTGTTGTTTGTTTGGATACGTTTAATTGATTTTTTTCCAATTGCGATAGGGTATCACGAAATTGGCTAATTTGATTGGCCCGTTCATTATTTAGAACACGGTAATATTCTAAATAACGTGACATTTTGCTTATGGATTGCTGGTTTAAGAGAATTTTAAGAACCTCAGCGTTGGGATCAGATTCACGTGTGACATAAGCAGTATAAAGTAACTTATTTAATGCATTTTGTTGTATTTGCAGTTGTGTTTGATGACGTTCATGCTCTGTTTGTAGCCAAACTAATTTATTGTGTTGTTGTGCCAGTTCTTCAGTAACCGGTTTTAATTGTTGGTTGATCTGAGTGATGGCTGTTTCAGTTTGGGCAAGGGAGCTTTGTATTTGTTGTTCATTATTTTGCTTTAAGTGAATATTGTTGTTGAGTTGCGTAATCGAATTTTGAATCGCTCTTAAATCTTTTACTTGCGCCGTATTCGTTGGTTTTTTTGTAGCGGCATAACTGCTTGGGGGCAAAACGCAAAGAATGGTTGCCACAACAGCAGTAACAATAAAAAAACGCCAAATATGTGTTCGTTGTGAAACCATGTTGTATTTTGAATTTCCATTAAAATGAATGTTGGCTGAATTTTAGCACATTTTTGCTGCGCTGCTAACCATTCACTTAACTTCCCTGCAACGACAGCAATACTTTTCCTGTCATTTCACTGGGTATCGGTTGCCGCATTAAATAAAGAATCGAAGGGGCGATATCAGCAAGTGTACCCGTATCCTGCTTAAAGGTTGCCGGTCTTCCCACATAAACAAGCGGAACAAGGGATGCTGTATGTGCCGTGTGAGCTTGTTTCGTGTTTGTGTCGTACATAATTTCGGCATTGCCATGATCGGCCGTAATAAAACATTCGCCACTAACCGCCAGCAAAGCATCGATCACTTTCTTCAAGCAATCATCGACAACTTCAATGGCTTTCACCGTAGCCGCAAAATTACCCGTGTGGCCGACCATATCTGGATTAGCGTAGTTACAGACGATAAACGCATATTCTTGTTTGGTAATTGCATTGACTAATGTATTAGTCAATTCATAGGCACTCATTTCCGGTTGCAAATCATAAGTGGCGATTTTCGGGGAGGGTACTAAGACGCGCTCTTCACCGGGATAAGGCGTTTCAACACCGCCGTTGAAAAAAAAGGTCACATGAGCATATTTTTCAGTTTCCGCCATCCGCAATTGCCGATAATGTAAACCGGCAAGGTATTCGCCCAAAGTATTTTTTAATGTTTCTGGCGGATAAAGAACTTCGGCGTCTATGTTTTTGTCATATTCTGTGAGCGTGATGAAACGTGTTAGTTTTACCTGTTTTTTACGTGCAAATCCTTCAAAGTCGGTTTGTGTTAAGGCATAGCTTAATTGTCGCGCGCGGTCGGCACGGAAGTTCATGAAAATAACAATATCACCGTCATTAATGGTAACCGGTGCGCTATCGGGGCTGTGTATACTGGTTGGTTGTACAAATTCATCGGATTCACCGCGAAGATATGCAGCATCCAGTGCACTCAATGCGCCAGGTGCCTGAAACGATGCTAGCCCAAATGTTAATAAATCATAGGCTTTTGCGATGCGGTCCCAACGGTGATCGCGGTCCATCGCATAATAGCGGCCTATGATCGATGCTATTTTGCCAGCATGAATTGATTCTAAATGCGTTTCCAGATTGCCTATATATTCATGCGCACTTTTCGGTGGGCAATCACGTCCATCTAAAAATGCGTGCACATAAAAATTTGGGCAGGCATTCTCTGCCAAAAAGGTAGCTAGAGCATGAATCTGTTGACTATGGCTGTGTACGCCACCCGGTGATAGTAAACCTAAAATGTGGATTTGACGGTTGGCCACTTTCGCGTCTTTTACTGCTTGCAACAGAAGCGGATGATGGAAAAATTCAGTCGACGCAATAGCGTTGTTAATACGCGTTAAATCTTGATAAACAATGCGACCCGCACCGATATTAGTGTGACCCACTTCCGAATTACCCATT
>CAYSGV010000394.1:0-2421 GCA_964430685.1 uncultured Gammaproteobacteria bacterium | reverse complement strand
CCATTATTGGTGGCTTACTTCCCATCATGTTTTTTGGCGGAACAGGTTCAGAAGTGATGCGACGTATTGCCGCACCAATGGTCGGTGGCATGGTTAGCGCAACGGTATTAACGCTCATCATTATTCCAGCCATTTATCTCTTGTGGAAACAACGCGGGCTACCAAATGAAAAATAGTATTCATCAGCCTCTAAATTTTATCTGGTTGACTAATTACTTGAAAGCTGCTTCAATAAAAATTGATAGGAGATGGCATTCCTCCTAATAACCGCTTAAGTAGCTGATGATGCCTACTTTGTAATGACCTCTTGAAAATATGAGAGGAAGTAGGTATTTCTAATCTTCAGCTTCCTTCTCCCCTTAATTTTCAAGATATCGTTTGGTTTGTGTACATTCGGTTAACAAATAGCCATTCGCGAATAAGTTAAGGGGAATAATCATGGGATTAATCGTTACAGTTAAACAAATGGGAATAAGAATTTGGGATAGCAATAATCGCTCATTGGGAACTATTTTGGGTTGTATCGGTGGTTTTGCTGTTGGATTAACAGCCGTACTCTCTCATGACGCCAATTTACCTATTTTAGGTGTTCCGAATTCGATCGCTTATAAAATTATTGCTGTGTGCTTAGCGACAGGCATAGGTGGTAATTTATCCAGTTATATTGGTGCGAGTATTGATATTTTGACGAATGAAAAAACAATTTTTGATTTAATTGAGCACTGTTTGGTTCGCTGGGGCTGCATGCAGAAAAGGCAGCCATCTCCGCAAACGGCTGAAGTTGCACCTGTTGAAGGCCATAAACAACATTTTCCATTTATTACAAGTACTATTCCTAAAGATGGAGTCGTTGAAGAAAGGCGCAGAACCTCTTTTCAAGGGTTACCCAATAATATGATTAGACCATTAGTAGATAAGTTAACTGAAATTCAGAGCCAATTACAAAAATTAGTTAGTCAAACGGAACCTGCAAGAACAGAATCGCCGCAACTGAGACATTTGAGTTTATCTATTGCAGAGCCTATTGAATTTACCTCAGAAACAGTGATAAGCAAATTAGAAGCAATTAGTGAACAGTTGCGAATTCTTGAACACAATCACGCACATCAAGGAGAAATAATAGAATCATTCAAAGAAGCAAACAGGAAACTTAAACAAGCTTTACGCGAGGCACAAGCTAAAAATGGACAATTAGCAGAAAGTATCATGCAGAGGCGTAATTCACAAGAAACATCCGATAGCAGGCCTGCTCATACACCATCATCTCTTCATACTTAAATGAAATTTATACTTTGGCTCAAATACGTAATGTCGCTATGAGGCTTCGCGGGTTGTTTAATAACGCTAACGCACAAAAAATATTAGGAACAACAATATTCGCAGCAGTAATGGTTTCCACTGCCGCACCCTCCTCACCGATTACCGCAATGCCAATGGTCGCTTCTTTCAACATTTGGCAATCGTTTCGACCATTACCAATCGCTACGGTTGCTGGTAACGGTAATTGTTGCAAATACTGGATTTTCGCACTGGTTTGATTTTCGGGTGGCATTATTGTCAAGTGGCTGTTGACATCTTTTAATTGGTTTTTTGCTGTACCATAGGTGTCACCCGTCAACACATGAATTTTAAATTGTGAAGATAATTTGGTTAATTGCTCTGCCACACCACTAATTAGATAACCATCTCGTGCTAAAGTACCGTTATAATCGAGTATTAAATGCGATAATTTTAATTTACCCATACCTTGGATCATAATTTGTAACATGACTTTTCCTTAAGTGCGGTCTAGTTTAATTTTATCAGCGACAATCCAAAATAAGGGTATTGCTGCAAATTGGATAACAACTGAAAAAATAATTAATGCAAAAATTGATTCATCATAAAGCACGCCCAATAATACGCTGCCTAAAAACCAAAAAACGCCATAACCTGTATTAAAAATACCGTAAGCCGATCCGCGTTTTGATAGGCTAGTCATATTCCCCACAATGGCACGCATTAATGATTCTTGCGCACCGATGCCAAGACCCCATAAAGCAACGCCAGCAAATGCCATTTTAAAACCGCCTAAAAAAACGAATGGGGCAAAACAACCAGATAGCATAGAAACAATAATTAATATGATAAATCCAAAGCGATCATAATAATGTCCGAGCAATGGTGCCATGATTCCACTCATCCCCATGGCTACGGCATAAGCAACCGGTATCCAAGCACTAGGTAAAATAGTCGCTTTTGCAAAGTGATAGGCTATCAATGGAAAATCCGCATAACCGGCTGCAATTAACGAAGCACCCGCTAAATAAATCCAAAAGGGAAGCGCAATCCCCTTCGTTTCTAAATCAGTAGATTCTGTACTTAATTCTCGAGGATTAGGATATAAATGGCGCACAATACTTAAAACAATTAATGCTAATA
>CAYSGV010000393.1:0-2436 GCA_964430685.1 uncultured Gammaproteobacteria bacterium | reverse complement strand
CCCATCCATCGTCACAGTATCATTTATCGAGTACGGATACATATGAGGGGTATCCATAGGTGAGAATAGCCTAACTCGCTTTTTTCCTAACACTTGCACTAAAAAATTATTAGAATAATCATAGTGCGCTCTGGTGTGTGTACCCGCTTCACCAAACCAAAGATTTATTATATGTTCATTTATGTTATCGGCATATATAGGTAAATCTATATCTTCCAGTAACTCTGAAAATTCGTCTCGAATTGACCTCTGCATGAGATAGTATTTTTTATTTTCATCAGCATTACTGCAAATTAGATCGACAGCATCATTCAAGTTTACTTTGATTTCATCACCCGGCATATTTACACCGGTAGTAAGTATGGTGAGTGCTACATTTTTGTCAGGGTAAGTTGTTTTTAAATACTTTGGATTCCATTTATTTAAGGCCGTCCACTCTAGGGTATTAGAAATAATGACAGGCCTTTCTTGTGCTAAGTATTCCTGCTTGAAACTTGGAACACTTAATTTGTTAGGCCTATCAATTGATAAGATATTATAACAATCCATAAATCTTTGCTCCGATACAAGTAGTTTACCTTAAATAATCTTAATATACCCCAAATTATCCACTCATAGACTCATATAGCATCATATTTACTCCACAACCTCTTTGAGATTAGTTGTAGAAACTTTATTATGCGCATAATAATTTTTCGCTTCATGATAATCTATTCTTTCAATTGGCGAAAAATCATATTTATCTAACTGACTACGCCGTAGTGTATTTTTTTCTTTAGCATTCGTTATTTTAACACGAGCTCTTACAGCATCACTAACAAATAATAAACTAATACCTTCAGTAAAAACTGAACCTCTCCTTGTTAATTTAATATAGTCCTCTTCTTCTTTAATAAATTGTAAATCCGTTAGCAATTTAAACTGTTCGATAAAATAATCTGCAGGATGCTTACCAAATTTTTTAATATAATTTGGAACATGAATACCATCCGATCTTAAAGCAAACATTATATTTCGTCTCATTCTCTCCTCTATTCCTAAACTTGACCCCATATAAATTGGCAACTGATTATTATTTACTGCTGACAAATATTCATTCATGTCTAAGTAGTTATTATATTGCGTGTGTCCAATATATCCAAAACTACTGACACCCAAAGGCAACAAGTTTATTTCCTCAATCTCTTCAAATTTACTTTTTTGTTGTTGTGAATGCGTAGCTGATTTTGAGTAATAAAAAATTGGTCCACTGTTAAACCCATGACTAAGGTACATATATTCTGCTATAAAATGCATTAAAAACCTATCATCTTCACTTGGAAAAATATGAGGTTGTTTCATATAATGAAGTGTGACCGGATCAGACATTTTAAACATTAATGGAAATATGTTGTATTTGCTTACTCCAGCCTGCAGTAGACTCTTTATTGAATCATACCAATTTTCTAACGTTTGATAAGGTAGCCCATACATTAAATCTAGTGACAGATTATCAACACCATTTCTATTTAATATTTCCAATAATTGATAGACTTCCTCTACATTATGTCCTCGATTTAATTTTTTTAAAATTTTATCGTCCATTGCCTGTACACCTGAAACCCAGCGGTTCACACCACATGCAATTAGGGTTTGTATTCTTTCTTCATAGTCTTTTTCACGAATTAAACCTGGGTGTAATTCAAAAGTAATTTCTGCACTTTTATCCACATTAAATGCTTGATTTATGTGTGTGAACAGTTTTTCTATCTGAGTGGCAGTCAAAATTGAGGGTGTTCCACCACCAAAGAATATAGTTTTAATTTTTGCCTTATGATTAAGTACCTGAGTTATCAAATCTATTTCTTTATGCAAAGCATTCAAATAATTTGTAATACGACTATCTTTTGCATTGATTTCTTTGGCAAAATGACAAAACGTGCAAAGTTGTTTGCAAAAAGGAATATGAATATAAAGATTATAAACTTCACTGGCATTTTCGAAAACTTCTTCTACAGAGATGGGTTTCATTGCTTTAAGTGGAGGATATGTGCCCATGAGGTAGTATTCAAACATATTCATGTATACTTTAGTCTGTTTAATCCTTTCTAGATCTAATTTTGCAGTTTCATTTTGGGCATAGTATAAAGCATCTTCTAGGCGACAATTCTCAATAAACATTATCATACTCCCTTCTATTATTTTGATATATTAGCAATCGTTCCTGGCCATATTTTTTTTAATTCAGCTGAATTAATTTCTATACCAATTTTCGGATCTCCCGCCCCAATATTTACGATAGGGGATTGTAGACAGCTTACATCTAATATTTTTTCTATTTGATAACTGCTTTCAAAAAAAGGACTAACTCCGCCTAGCTGTAATCCAGTAACTTCTTTAATTTGTTTACTTGACGCAAGTGAGAGTTTATTAGCTGTAACAGCTTTTTCCAATTCT
>CAYSGV010000392.1:0-2440 GCA_964430685.1 uncultured Gammaproteobacteria bacterium | reverse complement strand
ACGAAAAGTCTATGCAGCGCAATCAACACATTTACCGCTTAAAATAAATATGGCTGGCGTTATTCCCCCTATTTTTGCTTCAAGTATTATTTTATTTCCAGGCATGCTGGCAAAATTATTTGGTGAAGGTCAACAAGGCATGAGCTGGTTGGATGATATCAGTTTTGCGCTATCCAGTGGCCAGCCGCTATATTTGTTTTTCTATGCCGCGGCAATTATTTTCTTTGCCTTCTTTTATACGGCATTGGTTTTTAATCCCAAAGAAACTGCAGAAAACTTAAAGAAATCAGGTGCTTTTATTCAGGGCATCCGGCCAGGCGATAGCACGGCTAAATATATTGATGGTGTAATGAGTCGCTTGACAATGGTGGGTGCACTCTATATTGTGCTGGTCTCACTTTTGCCAGAAATTATGGTCCAAACCTGGCATGTTCCCTTTTATTTTGGTGGAACATCCTTGCTGATTATCGTTGTGGTAGTCATGGATTTTATGGCGCAAATACAAGCACTTTTACTGTCAAATCAATATGAAAACTTAATGAAGAAAGTGAGCATTAAAGGTAATTTGAAAGCATAAGTGATAGCTAGATTTATTATTTGGAGTTTTTTATGAAAGTGCGCGCATCTATTAGTAAGATTTGCAAGTCGTGTAAGATTGTAAAGCGTAATCGCGTATTACGAGTAATTTGCACAAACCCCAAACACAAACAGCGTCAAGGTTAATTTGTAGCTTAGATGTTGGGACGAAAGTCTTTAGTTTGATGTTTAATAATGATATAATTCATCCCCTTTATAGGGGTTGTTGAAACATATAATTCAATAGTTAATGCGGAGTTTTTGGAATGGCACGGTTATCGGGTGTAAATATTTCAGAAAAAAAACACTTGTGGGTTGGTCTTACAGATATCTACGGGATCGGCAACACTCGTGCGCACGAAATTTGTGCAGCGACAGGCATTGCGCCACATACCAAAATCGGTACATTAAGTGAAGAACAATTAAATATTATTCGTAATAAGCTCGCCGAATATACGGTTGAAGGCGACTTACGTAATCAAGTCTTAATCAACATTAAACGATTAATGGATATTGGTTGTTATCGCGGTTTGCGACACCGACGTGGGTTACCTGTTCGCGGTCAACGTACACGCACCAACGCAAGAACGCGTAAAGGCAAACGTTCTGGACCGATTGCATCGAAACGTAAAGAGTAAACCATCGAATAATGCAGCAAGGCATAAAGATATAGGTTGGAGTATTAAAAAGTATGGCTGGTGAAGCAAAAGTAAAAAAGCAAAGTAAGACAAGCACAAAAGAAGCGGAAAAAATCGCTGTGCAAGCTCAAGCTGTGGAAGCCGAAGGTGATGCAGAAGGTGGCAGCACCACTGCTACCACAACAACCGTGGTTACAAAAAGCGTCAAAAAATTAAAAAAACATATTGAACGTGGCATAGTTAAAATTAAAGCGACGTTTAATAACACTGTCATTACGATTACAGATTTACAAGGTAAAGTTTTGGCAACCGCCAGTGCTGGCATGGTCGGTTTTAAAGGCTCACGTAAAAGTACCCCATTTGCTGCAGGTTCAGCAGCTGATAAAGTTTGCCAAAAAGTTAGAGATCTTTATGGAATGTCGGAAGTCGAAATTTTTGTTCAAGGACCAGGTTCAGGTTTTGAATCGGCAGCAAAAACAATTGCTGGTGTGTTTAAAGTTGATGCACTCCATGAGGTAACACGTTTGCCTCATAATGGTTGTAGACCACGTAAACGTAGACGTGTATAAAAACAGCAAAATGGGTGAATAGATAAAATGGCTAGAGATAGAAGTCCACGTTATAAACGCTGCCGCCGCGCAGGTCAAGATTATGGGATTAGCCGTACGCGTCCTTATGCGTCCAAATGCCGATCGGAAAAATCGCCTGGAATGCATGCGGGTAAGCCTGGCCGCACCGTATCGGACTATGCTGCACAGCTGCGTATGAAACAGATGTTGCGACAAATTTACGGCGTGCTTGAACGCCAATTCGCTAATTATTATACGCTTGCACGTCGTCTGAAAGGTGCAACCGGTGAAAATATCATCAAGCTTTTAGAATCTCGGTTAGATAATGTTGTTTATCGCATGGGTTTTGCGGCAAGCAGACGAGAAGGGCGACAATTGGTGCGTCATCGTGCCATCTTAGTTAATGGCAATGTTGTCGATATTCCGTCATTTCGTGTCTCACCAAATGATACGATTGAAGTATGTGAAAAAGCCAAAAAGCAGCTGCGTATCCAAGCTGCACTTGAAACTGCCCAACAGGTAATGATGCCGAGTTGGTTGGAAGTTGATGTCAAAAAAATGGTTGGTATTCTGAAGAGTCTGCCGCAATTGGACGATATGCCGCCTGAATATAAGAATGTCAACCTGGTTGTCGAATACTACTCGAAGTAGTTTGAA
>CAYSGV010000391.1:0-2444 GCA_964430685.1 uncultured Gammaproteobacteria bacterium | reverse complement strand
TCAATAGACGCCATTATCGGTGAAGCTGATCTAGCTGCTTATTGTGCATCTAAAGGCGCTGTTCGTTCATTAACAAAAGCGAGTGCACTATCTTGTGCAGAAGCCGGTTGTAAAATTCGTATCAATTCCGTTCACCCAGGTTATATACATACAGAATTAACCGAAAAAGAAGCACATGACTTAGGATTTACGACGGAGCAATATCTTAGCAAAGTAGGGAAAATGCATCCTATGGGTCATATTGGTACGCCGATGGATGTTGCTTATGCAAGTCTATATCTTGCATCGGATGAATCAAAATGGGTAACGGGTATCGAAATGGTTGTGGATGGTGGCTATATTGCACGCTAACCATTCGCTGGAAAGATTCATTGGGCGCAGAAACCTTTAGATGCGTGCAACAGCGCATTATTTCAATGTGATTTTTATTCTTTATTTGGTGTCAGCGTGAGTCTAGGTGTTGCGCCTGGTCTGCCGCCTGGGGTTGGTGCAGTGGATGCTGTTTCAGCCTCGGGTAGAGATTCTGTTTTCTCTGTAGCAGTACGTGCTGATGATTTTAATGCATCAACTACATTTCCAGCGCTGGCGACGGAACCTTCTACAATGCCTGCTTCAGGCGCTTTAACCTCAGCATTTTGTTGTAATGTTGTTTCTGCAGTAGCGCTTGCAGCATTAGCCTGATTAGCCATCTCAGCATTGGGATTATACATTTGCTCAGCTTCTTGCTGACGTTGACCTAAAGGACTGTATTGCTCGGAATACTGATGAAATCGCTGTGCATTAGGATTCTTTGTTAAATTTCGTATTTGGTCTGGAGTAAGTTGCACACCTTGTACTTGAACACCAGGATCAGGTTTGGGCGCTAATGTTTGATTTAACTTTAATCTGTCGTCATCTTGTAGTGGTTTTGGTTGGGGTGCCTGTGCAAAGGGTGTAGGAGCAGGTTTAGGTTGCGAGGTTGGTGACGTCAATTCTTGTTGCGGTTTGGGTTCTGAGCGATTAAATTCATCGCGATTCTCAAGCCTATAACCAATTCGCAAAGTTGTTTGTTGATCAGTTGGTAATGTCTGTAGATGCTCTTTGACAACGTTAATAGCCTCTTGGCTTACCTTTTCACCGGGCCCAGCACGCTTAATTTCCTCTAAATATTGCTGAATTTGTTCTGGAGTAGCCATGAATTTACCTCAATTCTATATATCCATATGTTAATATTAACAGATTTTTGAAAATCTGCTTAAACTTGTTAACACTTACTATGGCAAATGTCTCACAAGATATATGTGGAATCTTACCTATCTAAATATCATTCATCCTAACGCCAAATCAAAGAGAATAAGATATTCTGACCTCGAGCTTCAAGGAATTAGGTGCAACACTAACTAAGGGAATTAGTGTACTCACGGATGAGTGAGTGTTGCACAGCTTTTCAGGACCTGCCCATCAAAGCTAATCGGTAAACCCGCAAAACCGCAATCAATCTTAGCTTTCGATATGCATGGTTGCTTTGGTCATTATTAGGAACAAACCATAATAATTGGGTAAAGCAATCCGACCAAATAGCTTGCCACGGAAATACCCAAAGTGCTAAGGATAGCTCCCTTTCAGCTTTTTTACCAAATTTCGCCTGCAATTTCACATCCTGATTCTTTTTTATAGCCCCCCTTTATCTGTGCCATGAAAAAGTAAATCTCAATAAACAGTTAACTTATGTATCAAAATCGTTTAACATAAAAATTACAAACTAACTATAGAAAACTACCTTATGGTTTTACCTAATTATTTCACATTACTTCGTATCATATTAATACCCGTGTTGGTGATTACATTTTATTTACCCACTGCAAACGGTCATTGGATGGCCGCCGGTGTGTTTTTTATTGCTGCTTTAACGGATTGGTTAGATGGTTGGATTGCACGTAATCTTAATTTAACCTCAAAATTTGGTGCATTTCTTGACCCAGTCGCCGATAAGATGTTAGTAGCGGTCACTCTGGTACTACTGGTGAGCAAATTATCTTACCTTGCTATACCTGCGTTAATTATTGTGTGCCGCGAAATTGTGGTGTCTGCATTACGTGAATGGATGGCAGAAATCGGTAAGCGGGCAAGTGTCACGGTATCTTATATCGGCAAAATTAAAACACTATTACAAATGATTGCAGCCATTTTTTTGCTGGCTTACAATCCGTTGGCAACCACAGGCTATAAACTGCAACAGTTTCTTGCGGTAGTTGGGTATAGTTCATTATATATCGCTGCAATATTAACCATTTGGTCAATGTTTTTATATTTAAAAGTAGCTTGGCCAAATTTGTTAAGCGATTTGCTGTCCGAAAAGGTAAAATAATTGGCTGCTATCGAAAGGGGGAACCTGAACAGCCACACCGTGTTGGAATAAGTTATAGTTCTTGACACAGGCAAGGCTATCGATAGAATACTTTTCA
>CAYSGV010000390.1:0-2457 GCA_964430685.1 uncultured Gammaproteobacteria bacterium | reverse complement strand
ATCAACATATTAATATGATCGCATATTATTTAGATCATTTAGTGTTCCCACAAAATCTAAAGGTATTCAAAGAGAAATTATACAGCAATGGTTATGATTTATCTGGTATGGTTGTTGATACAACCAAAGGCTTCTCGGCTACTTTACAACACAATCGGTTGGTTTTACCAGAAAACATCAATATACACGCACAACCTGGAATAGATGGCATGATGCTCTATGTCTTGTCGCAGCCGAATAATCGACGAGTGTTTCTCGTTGATTTCAATGATGATAAAGAATTGCTTGCGAAAATAGATTTACAAGAATTTCGCATGTTTGCCGATGCGGAAGGGTATATTCAGCATCTGAATAATCGGGAAGTTGCTACTTTTTTATTGGGTCGTGCGCCAGAGCATATTCAAGGGACAATTTATATTGATGATTTCTCACAGAAAATAGTTGTCATTATGCGTTCCGGGGAAGTGAAAAGTATCACTGAATGTAATATTCCACCCCGGTTACTGCTCAAATACATCAATCATGATAATGCTGAGGGAACAGATGTGCCACAAGCGCTTATTGACGTAGGCGTTGTGACTAAAGGACCGAAAACAATTATTAGGCGCAATTTCCAATCTAAGAAGAGATTACGTTTCCTTGATATTTATGGTAATCAATCCGTTGCCGAAATAATACGTACTTCTGATGCCAAGCAAGTATGGCAATTATTGAATATGCCGCTCAATAGTGAATTAACTTCTATTCATACTTTACGCTGGGATTTTGCGCATACCGTTGCATATCTTACGGAACAGTTTCAAGCAACTGTCTATCAAAGGATGCATGCAATCGTGCGTCAACGCGCTTATCAATTGTTATTAGGTAAATACACTTTTGACCATTTACCGCAATCATTAGATGAAGCTAAACGTGTACAACTATGGCAAGATTTACATGAAAACATACTAGATGAATTTGACCGTGTGCGCCATGAGGTTAAAGCGCAACATATACAATTTGATTATCTACCGATTCCAGTACAACGAGAACTGCAAGCAACATTAACGAACCTTTATCGTTATCGCAAAAAACAAAATGGCTTAGAAACGATCAGTTTATGTTTAGATGCTTTTTCTGAGAAAGTAAATCATTTGCTCACTGATTTGCTGCCTTTAGATGTTTGTGAAGATACAAGTGAGATTATTGGTCAAGCGGCTAAACAGCTTAAACTCTATTATGCGAATATATTATTAGAAGTTGATAATAAAGCAATCGATACTATTGTTGAGCAAGCAAAACAATATTTACCCAAATGGACAGTGACCAAGCAATTGTTCCGTGTGGCTGAGAGAGAACGGCAAGAAGCAATTCATTATGAATCGCATGCAAAACATCAAAAAGAACAAGAAAGCGAGAAAGAGAAGCAAGCCCATCATGAAAAAGTATCGCATTCCTACCGTCTCTTTAAGGCAGTCCCGCAAGTGGGTTGGCATTATCAACAATTGATTAATGAGCCAATGGGGCAGATGATTTGTCGTCCTGATCAATCAGGTGTAGCGGCAAAAAGATTATGCCTGTATCCCCTTTGTCAAATTATTCCTTTACCATTTAGCAAACAAATTTTGTTAACCGAAAACTTTATGCGTACAGAAACGAACTGTAAAGCTTTAGAGCAATTCGCCAAAAATATACTTTATTATTTAGAAATCCAAGAAGGTAGTTTAATTGGTTACATTCTTTTAGATATGCACGAAGCAGAATATGTTAAAATCTGTTTAAATAAAAAATTATTTGACAATAAAGCAATAGGTATCCGCACATTATCCGGTACCCTCATTAGTTGCAGTGCACCTTTCAAATTAACCGAAGTGCCGGAAATAGTGCAGGTACAATTATTATATCTTAATGGTGCCACCGAAAATGAAATTCCTTCACGCTTGGCTAACACCTGGCGCACTTGGAAAACCCAAGTCGGGCAAGAAAATCTAACTAAATATAGCGAACAATTCAAAATCGCTCTAGCGAAGTGATAGCTCTCTAGCTAGAATATGTTGTTTATTTCACAATAGGTTATAGCCATTGATTAAACCATTATCACTTGGAAATAGACATTTCCCAGTCAATCTTATACAAGGTCCACTAGCCGGGATAAGCTGTGCGCCGTTTCGCCAATTAACCTGGCGCTATAGCCAACCCGCATTTAGCTGTACAGAAATGGTATCCTGTAAAACCTTGCTGCGTCACCCCATACTTGCACAGCGCCGCTATGTCCATAAAGATCCTGCCGAAGGTCCAGTCTGTTTTCAATTGGCGAGTAGCGATCCGATTGAAGTTGGTGAAGCTGCCAAAATAGTTACGGACTGTGGTGCAGATTTAATCGATTTAAATTGTGGTTGCCCTGTACCTAAAATTCGCCGTAAAGGTGCTGGTTCTAGTCTATTGACGGCTCCACAAAAATTATATCAATTAATTTGT
>CAYSGV010000389.1:0-2458 GCA_964430685.1 uncultured Gammaproteobacteria bacterium | reverse complement strand
GGACATAATGTCGTTGCATCGATTATCGAAATGACAGAATTGTTACCCATTCAACTGATTACCCAAGAAAGTGTACAGATATTAGATGCAGGACCAAAGCTGCGCCGACAATATTTAGATGGTGGCCTTTTTTATATTGAAACGACTTTTTATGAAATATGGCGACGATTTCAATTGGCATTGCGACAAAGAAATGCGGCACTCAAAATGCGTGTTGCGGCAGCTGAATTCGCCGTTTGGGATCAAGAATATGAAACCTATGGTAACCAATTAACGGAACTCCGTTTGCAATATTTACAGCAATTACAACCATTTTTAGACTTGGTTTTGCAAAGCTTATGTCCGCAATTATCGTTATCCTTTAGTTTTTCTCAAGGATGGCCACAAGCAGTCACCTTAGCTCAAGCGTTAAAAAGCCATACACAGCAAGATTATGAGCGTGGTTTTACTAGCTGTGGTCCCCAACGCGCTGATTTGCTGATTAAAGTGGGCACACAAATGGCACAAGATGTGCTGTCACGCGGCCAGAAAAAACTCTTGGTTTATGCGCTGCGTCTTGCGCAGTCACTGTTAATGTATGAGCGGTCACAGCAATCTTCTATATATTTAATTGATGAACTGCCGGCGGAACTGGATCAGCAACATCGACAAAATGTGATGCGTTTTTTGCGTACCATGCAATCGCAGGTTTTGATGGCAAGCGTCGATCAAGCTGATTTTTCGGATCTTTGGCAAACTTTGCCAGTCAAAATGTTCCACGTGGAACATGGGGTGGTAAAGGGTTCTTCGTAGTCTTGATAGAGCTAAATCGAAGATTTTTTGTTTAAAGGATAATTATCTTTCCGCAATGGATGGATAGGTAGTAAATGCTTAGGAGCGTCAGCTCCGTGTCCGCGGATTGATAACGTGGGTAAATAGAAAATGTTTCACGTGGAACATACCTTCATCCGGCGTCTTTTCCTTCTCCCGCCTTCGATCCGGAGAAAGAGTTCTAACCTCCACACCCCTCTTCTTGATAAAAAGTTGGAAATTTATGCAACGGTAACTGGGGAGGTTTAGTCTAGTTTGTTTTTTAGCAACTAAAGCGCAGGAGGAGGGACGACGACGAGCCATTGCGAAAAAACAAACTAGACTAAACCTATACAATGGAAATTGAACTACTTAACTAGCCGTCTTAATACTGATACAAATCTGTACTTTTTATCAATACCTCACTTCACAACAATTACCGTATTTTGCATGAAAATATGATATAATCATCCCACTCAAAATTTCGGTATTTATTGTTAAGAGAGAAGCTATGCCAATAGATCAATTAAATCAAGATTCAGAAGATTACAGTTCACAAAATGTGCAAATTTTACGTGGTCTTGCCGCAGTTCGTAAGCGCCCAGGGATGTATATCGGCAGTACCGATAAAGAAGGTTTACGTCGTTGTGTTAAAGAACTTGTTGAAAACTCAGTCGATGAATTTATGGCGGGTTTTGGTGATACCATTCATGTCATCATTCATCCCGATAATACGGTTACCGTTAAAGACAACGGTCGTGGTATTCCTGTGGATATTCACGCGGAAGAAGGCAAATCGGCCGCAGAAGTCATTATGACGGTACTGCATGCGGGCAGTAAGTTTGATTCGGATACCTATAAAGTATCGGGCGGTTTACATGGTGTCGGTGCCTCTGTCGTGAATGCATTGGCAGAAGAATTAACGCTCAATGTCCATCGTAATGGCAAAATTTATCAACAAATTTATCATTTGGGCGTTCCTGATGCGCCGTTAGAAGTGATTGGTGAAACAAATACCAATGGGACTGTAATCACTTTTAAACCCAGCCCCGATATTTTTTCTGAATTGGAATTTGATTATGACAGCTTAGCCAGTTGGTTACGCGAATTAGCCTTTTTAAACCCAGGATTGGGTATTTCATTAGTTGATGAACGTGAAGAAAAACAAGATTTTTTCCGCTTCGAAGGTGGTATTCAAGCATTTGTGGAACACCTCAATCGTAAGAAAAATCCGGTGAACCAAAGCATTGTCTATTTTAAAACGGAACAAGAAGGTGTTTATGTTGAAGGTGCGCTGCAGTGGAATGATGGTTACCAAGAAAACGTGTTGTGTTTTACCAACAATATTATGCAGCGTGATGGCGGCACACATTTAGCGGGATTACGTTCTGGCTTAACACGCACGCTGAATCAATACATCGAAACACAGGGGTTAAACAAAAAATATAAAATGGCCACCATGGGTGAAGATGTACGTGAAGGTTTAACGGCGGTACTGTCCGTTAAAATTTCTGAACCCAAGTTTTCGTCGCAAACCAAAGAAAAATTAGTTTCCACCGAAGTGCGACCGGTGGTTGAAAACGTCGTTAGTGAAAAAATGGGCGAGTTTTTGCTGGAAAAACCACAACAAGCAAAATTGATCATTGATAAAATTGTTTCTGCCGCAGCT
>CAYSGV010000388.1:0-2484 GCA_964430685.1 uncultured Gammaproteobacteria bacterium | reverse complement strand
AGCTTATTTCGGTACGCGGTTTATGAATGCATTCTAGATAAATAAGGCCATATTTTTATGGTTAACTCTTTTACTTTCTACTTATATCGGCTATCTTTACGCTTATCCTGGCAGGGCTCTACCGTTATGTTTACTTAAATGTGCTCAGTAAGTTCTGTAAGGTAATTTGGAATTATTTATTAGTCTACAAAATAGGGATAGGTCTATGCGCAAATATTTAGTCATTGCACTCGCTGCAGCTACTTTGGTGGTTGCATGTAAAAAAAATGAGGAACAACCCGGGCCACAAAACGGAATGGCGCCGAACTTAGGACCAGCAGCAGGAATGCAACCCGGTCCTGGCCAAGCACCTGGTGGTGTAAATTATCTGACGCCAGTAGCGCCACATCCAATGACACAACAAGTTCCACCAGCAGGAGCAGTACAACCAGGCGCTGCTCAACCAATGAGTAATGCACCAATGGCTCCGCCTGCAGCAGCACAACCAGCAGCACCAGCCGGCGCGCCAGCACCAGCAGATAATAGCGCACCTGCAGCTCCAGCCGCTGCTACACCAGCACCTGCACCAGCGCCAGCAGTTCCTGCCGCTGCACCAGCTGATCCAAGCCAAGGTGGCGCTCCTACTTCTTTCAATAATACACGTGCAAATACTTCCGCAAATGCACGTCCATCACGTACTGCAGGACAGCAAACCGCAATGAATGCTGCTACAGATTAATTAGCGTTATGGTTAATAAAAAAGGGGGCTTTGTTGCCCCCTTTTTTTGACAAAGTTTTATGAACATTCTTTATTCAGATTTATCTGGACCAAGCATATTTTCTGGTCGTACCCATGCATCAAATTCCTCAGCGGTTAAAAAACTAAGTTCTAATGCAGCTGCGCGTAAGGTTTTTTCTTCATGATGTGCTTTTTTAGCAATTTGCGCGGCTTTGTCATAACCCAAATGTGGTGCCAGCGCCGTAACCAACATCAGTGAGTTTTCAAGGTAACCCTGAATTTTTTGACGATTAACTTCTAATCCGGCAATGGCAAATTCAGTAAATTGACGACAAGAATCTCCGAGCAAACGAACTGAATGCAGGAAATTGTAAATGATAACGGGTTTAAATACATTCAATTCAAAATTTCCTTGTGATCCAGCAATACCAATTGCCGTATCATTACCCATCACTTGTACGCAAACCATCGTTAATGCTTCACATTGTGTTGGATTAACTTTACCCGGCATGATTGAAGAGCCTGGTTCATTTTCTGGTAAAATTAATTCTGCTAAACCACAACGTGGGCCGGATGCGAGCCAACGAATATCATTGGCGATTTTCATCAATGCCACTGCCAGGGTTTTTAAAATACCGGACATCAGAACGAGTGGATCGTTACATGCTAGGGCGGCAAATTTATTTTGTGCCGGAACAAAAGGTAGTCCAGTGAATGATGCGATATATTTAATTGCGCGTTCTGCAAATTCAGGATGCGTGTTTAATCCGGTGCCGACGGCAGTACCACCGAGCGCGAGTGCATACAGGCAGGGCATTGCTTGTTCCATTGCATCGAGACAAGCATCGAGTTGGGCGACATAACCCGAAAATTCTTGACCAAGTGTCAGAGGCACTGCATCTTGTAAATGCGTGCGGCCAATTTTGATAATCTTAGAATATTCTTCAGACTTAAGTGCAAGTGCTGCCCGCAACGATTTGAGCTGCGGGATAAGGTGATTCTGCAAATGTTTTGCAGCGGCAATATGCATTGCGGTTGGGAATGTATCATTTGATGATTGTGACATGTTCACTTGATCATTCGGATGTACGGGTTTTTTGCTACCCAAAACGCCACCGGCAAGTGCAATCGCACGATTAGCAATGACCTCGTTTACATTCATGTTGGTTTGCGTGCCGCTGCCTGTTTGCCAAATCCGTAAAGGGAAATGGTCATTGAGATCGCCAGCAATCACTTCATCAGCAGCAGTAATAATGAATTCAGCAATGTCGCGTGGTAATTTGCCTAAATCGCGATTAGCGCAAGCGGCAGCTTTTTTTAAATAGCCAAAGGCCTGAATTAAAATGGACGGCATTTTATCGTCGCCAATGGCAAAATGATGCAGTGAACGTTCGGTTTGCGCGCCCCATAAACGATCAACGGCAACGGGAATTGAACCCATGCTGTCTGTTTCAAGCCTAGTTTGTATGGTTGGATCTTGTTTGTGATTTGACATGGTGATGCTCCGGATGGTCATTGCTCTCTGTGACCAGCATTATGCTGTTTTTTGTTTTATTTGAAATCCCTTTTTTGCATTTCGAGTAAAAAATCCCCTCGTCGCCTGGGGGCGACAATGTTATATTTTTTGTCCTCTTTATAAATGGTGGGGATGCAAATAATATATATTACCCCCTTTTAAAAGGCGGGGGATTTTTACCTAGAAGCCAACCAAGCCGTATTTACATATTTAATAAAATCAGTAAGATACATAAATATTTGTTATAACT
>CAYSGV010000387.1:0-2526 GCA_964430685.1 uncultured Gammaproteobacteria bacterium | reverse complement strand
AGAGTTGTCTGGTGGTGAGCGGCAGCGCGTGGCGATTGCACGTGCTTTGGTAACGCGGCCACGTTGTGTGTTAGCCGATGAACCAACTGGAAATTTAGATCACCACACCGCTGTTAAAGTATATCAATTATTATTAAAACTCAATCGCGAACTAAATACGAGTGTGATCATCGTGACGCATGATCTAAAATTAGCCAATCATATGGATCGAATTTTAACTTTAGAAGATGGACGGATTGTTCGTGAGCAGAGAAGTGAGCAAGACGTACAATGAATACACCAACATATAAACTTCCTGCTGAATGGGTTAAACAGCAACAAATATTACTTACATGGCCGCACCAACGTACCGATTGGGGGACGCAGTTAACTGCCATTGATGCTGTTTATAAAGAACTAGCCAAACATATTAGTTTATACGAGCAAGTAACCATTATTTGCTACGATGAAGAGCATAAATTACATGTGCAAAATATCCTACGTCGAGAACCGTTGGTTAATTTAAATGCAATCCAATGTGTTTGCATTCCGACCAATGATGTGTTCATTCGTGATTATGGACCCCTAACCGTGTTTGCTGATTCTGTGCAAAAATATTATCTTGATTTTTTATTTAATGCTTGGGGTGAAAAGTACGATTTTACCTATGATAAAAAAGTAACTGAAAACTTATATCAGCAAAATATATTAACCAATGGCAAGTTATTAGCTATAAATTTTGTGTTGGAAGGTGGCAGCATTGAGATTGATGATCGGGGTAATCTATTAACGACAACACGTTGTTTATTACATCAGGCTAGAAACGCGGGTTACAAGCAAGAAGATATTGATCAATTTCTAAAAAACTATTTGGGTGTGAAAAATGTACTTTGGTTACATCATGGTGAACTCATCGGCGATGATACCGATAGCCATATTGATAACTTGGCGCGATTTACCCCAGCCAATGCCATTTTATATACAACGTGTACGAATCCACAGGATCCACATTATGCACCTTTAAAAGCAATGGAAGCTGAGTTACAACAGATGAACCAAGAGAAAAACTTACAGTTGGAACTATTCCCTCTGCCCTTACCTGAGCCTGTGTTTGATGCATCGGGTTCGCGTTTGCCTGCTAGTTATGCCAATTTTTTGATTATTAATGGTGCGGTGTTGGTGCCGATTTATGGTGATAAAAAAACCGATCTTTTTGCACAAGAACAAATTGCGCATTGTTTTCCTGATAGAAAAATTATTCCCATATTATCGCGCGCCTTAGTTGAGCAGTATGGTAGTATACACTGTGCTAGTATACAAATTCCGGAGTAATGTTAATGACCAATAAACTATTAAATGTGGCTTGCGTGCAACAACACTATACAGCAGATACGGAAAAAAATTTGCTTGAGACAGAAAAACATATTCGACAAGCCGCCAAAGCAGGTGCGCAATTGGTGTTATTGTCTGAATTACATCGTTCGCAATATTTTTGTCAAACGGAAGAAGTACAACATTTCGATTTGGCTGAAAATATTGATGGGCCTACTACAAATAAATTAAGTGAACTTGCTGCAGAATTAAAAATAGTACTGGTTGGTTCAATTTTTGAAAAACGTGCATCAGGACTTTATCATAATACTGCGGTTGTATTTGAACGCGATGGTCAACTTGCAGGCAAATATCGAAAAATGCATATACCCGATGATCCAAGTTATTATGAAAAATTTTATTTTACACCAGGTGATTTAGGCTTTAAACCGATTGCAACCTCAGCTGGCAAATTGGGTGTGTTAGTCTGTTGGGATCAATGGTTTCCTGAAGCGGCACGCATTATGGCCTTAAATGGTGCTGACTTACTCCTCTATCCTACTGCGATTGGCTGGGATAAGCGTGATGAGCAAGCTGAAAAAGATCGACAAAAAAATGCCTGGGTGATGATTCAACAATCACATGCCATTGCGAATGGTTTACATGTGTTAAGTTGTAATCGTGTTGGTTTTGAATCTGATCCAACGGATGTACAGCACGGCATTCAATTTTGGGGGAATAGTTTTATTTCTGGCCCACAAGGTGAATTTTTAGCAGAAGCAAGTAGCTCGGATACTGAAATATTATCTTGCCAGTTAGATTTAACCAGACAAAACAAAGTTCGTAATATATGGCCATTTATGCGTGATCGTCGGATTGATGCTTATGCGGATTTATTGAAAAGATATTGCGATGATGTGGATTAACTGCCACTATTCTGCAAGCGCAACACAATTCGATAAGCCAGTCAGTTTTAATTTTTCGCCAATATCACTAACAACATGCGCAAACAATTCTTCAACATAATAATCTTTTTTGGCTGATATAGCAGCAACACAATTAAAACCGTATTCTACAGCAGTTTGATTTAGCTGATAGTTGTCAATAACGCGTGCAGACTCGTTATCAATTTTAGTACCGACCAATACCTTTAATTTAATATGACGTTCATTAGTAAAAGTTGCTATACGTCGTAAATGATTGGGTATGGTCTGTAATGATTTAGCATCGGTAACG
>CAYSGV010000386.1:0-2548 GCA_964430685.1 uncultured Gammaproteobacteria bacterium | reverse complement strand
GGCGCAACACACGGTCATTGCGACTACCAAAAATAGATTTTACAAATCGGGTTAACATAAAAAAACTCGCCATCCTTTAGGTCGAAACGGGCATATTACCATAAAAAATAACAAATGTTGCTACTCTCATAGCTTCAAGCATCGCCTCTTTTTAATAGCAACAACCCCAAGGGATAGCGTCCAAACGCGTTGCAACCACTGCATGTGACTATCTACTCTTACAACCTTGTAAGCTTTTAAATAAGCGTAAAAAAATAGTCAAAACATATTTTGACATTTACTTAAGTTATGCAAAACTATTATTCATTCTACGGCCATTTTTGAGATTTTTAGACATTAAGCTATTGCAAGATGCAATGTTAAAAATTCAACATCACCGTAGGAAGTATAGATACAAGAATTTATTCTTTGTCCTACGTTCACCGTTGGCAAATCAACCCAAACTGAAATTAAACTATTGGTTATTGGAATGCCTTACCCAATAATTCCTTTACAAGTGTATTATGAAGAGCTCGGCAATATCAGTGACGCCATTGGTATCTTGCAGCTCTATCAGCACGCGCTTATTAACCCTGCACAACTTAATACTGCACAACGAAGGCATATACAAGAATTACTAAAAAACAATATCGATGAATTAGCAATACAAGATGAGCAAGCGAATCTTATCTCGCAAATACAAACGCTACGTTTTAAATTACTGGCTGACATCGAACAATTAAAGCAACTGCAACGCAATTTAACAAACATTATATCTGAACAACAAAAGTTATCCCGTCGTTCGGGCAAAACAAATCCAAGTAGCGATATTGTCAATGAAAGTAAATTGCCTAATATTCCACTTGCACCAACTGCTTGTTGCAAGCTTTTAACTAAAGAACAGCAACACGCACCTTGGTTACATATCAGCGTAAGTATTTATAAAGAAATACGCGGTCGTTACGCCATTGAAGGATTTAGCGACATTACACAAACAATGCTGAACTTTGCACAGTTTCGCGCCGCCATTAATGAACTACTTATCAATGAGCAAAACTTTGTTAGTCCATTTGCCAGCAAAGATGAAACAGCAAATTATCAATTAAATGCGGCAAGACTAATCAAGCAAATAGAAGAACAAAATAGAATTCGCCTTAGCCCTGAAAGTAAAGCACTCTTCCAAGAAATCGAAAAGTTAAGATCATTACGGAATTATTTGTTTTTCGGTCATGATGAAACCATGCGATTTGTTGCGAATCCACTTGCGGGAATCAATATTCTATTACATAAATTAACTTCGAGTGACTTCCGGCGTTTTTATACAAAAAAATTGCAACAGGCAATTTTATTAGAGAGAAAATTTCAAATTTTTCAAAAAAAATTAGCAGCAGGGTTAGACAGAGAAATTATATTACCACGCATAGCCTGTTTGCTGCGTCCAGCAGATTTAGACGAGTTGCGAACGGAAGAATTTAAATTATCTGATCTAACCACAACGCCACTGCAAAGAGCAATGCGTTATGCTTTAACACTGCGAAAAATTATTGATCATTTTAACTCCGTCGCAACGCATCCATTTTTCGTGATGACGGAAAGTGATTGTCAAAATAAAGCCCAATTAGCAGGACAAGCGCAATCTTTTGAGGAACAAAACCGCTCAATAAACAGTAGAGTTGGCGTTGTCGAAGAAATAGCTCAACTGGATAATGCTCTTTTGCCTGAAGATGAACGCTCGATGAGAATACTCATTGAAAAAAGGCAAGTATTGTCACGCGCCATCCAAACGAAACAATACAAAACCAAATCGCATCAACGCTTGACCAAAGCCGCAGATGAACTGATTGCGTATCAATTAGCTAAAGAACTACATCAAACAATGTTGATGCATTTAATGCATGCGCATCATACGGAAAAAGACTTCAACAGACGTGAAATACTCGCGCATTTAATTACTATATTTAATGACGTCATAGTCAATGAAGCCTATAAAAAAATCCCTTCTGATCAGATTATTTATTTTGCTGAAATGCTCTATGCCACATCATTAAAAAAATATACGGATCCTGCTGCGAATACAAACTACAACATCATCTTATTCGTGAATACCGCGATGTGTGTATTGGCTATTGCTGCAGCTGCAATACTGGTGGGTTTAGCAACCGGACCGCTTGCACCTTTCGTTATTGGCGCTGGTATTAGCATCCAACTGCTACAAGCCATTTCTTGGGCAACATTGTTAACAGCTGCGTCGATTATTGTAGTGGCCACCGTTAATTTAAAAGCATATACGGTTCGCAATATACTCAATGTACTCAGTATCGGCTTATTCGGTGAAGCACTATATCAACCTACACCTGATGTGGCCATGTCTTTACATCAAATTCCACTGTCGCTTGCATCGGATGTCAGCATTCCCTGGCAATTGGATTTGTTTAAAGATCGAATTAGTGATCCGGTGTTCAAAGCGCATGTAACCAACCCACTCAAGTTGCCCTCCCTACAACCCGCATGAAAAAAATTGGTTTTTAGGTTTTGCTTTTATATACTAGCGAAACCAGCCGAGGTGGTG
>CAYSGV010000385.1:0-2553 GCA_964430685.1 uncultured Gammaproteobacteria bacterium | reverse complement strand
ACCAGCAGGGTCATTATCCTTGTTTATAAATGGTCCTCCAAGCCCAGATTTTAGCAACGTCACAAATGCTCAAGTATCATTAGCTTTTGTTGCAGGTGATGTATCTGGGAGAACCATTTCAATGGATATTATGGTGCCCACCAGTTCTTATAGTGCCTGTGGAGCGAACTGTTATACGATCACTCCTCAGCTTATAGCTAAAAATGGACCGAATTTCGATTGGTCACCTCAGCTACAAAGCGGAGCACAGATCGCCCAAATAGTAAATGGTTCTCTCGTAAACCTACCAAGTTCATCGCCCCTCCTCAACGCAGATGGTACATGGAGCGGAAGCCTTAATAACGATGGTAATTGGTATCATATTTCAGGTATGGTCCTACCCGACGGTAGCACCAACGGACCTTTGAACAACGTTATGCAGTTGACACTGGGGCTCTTCGGGATGTTCGGACCAGTTCAAGTCTATGTTGATAATATTCAAATTAGTGGTGACCCATTTCAATTCCCCGTCACCACTGATTTAGTATATGACACAACTGTCGCGCCAACAGATAATATTGTTAACAGCACTGTGTTAAACACAATGTTGGAACCCTATCCACGTGTGATTGCTGGTACACCAATCTCGTATGGCTATAACCCAGACAGCAATACGTTTAACTTGTCCTATTCAAAAATAGGCGCAAATGGAAAAGAGATCCCATTCATTTTACCTACGGAGATATTTGTGCCACAACAGTTATATCCTAATGGTTACAATGTTAACGTAAAGGGTGGGTATGTTCTGTCAACAGCTAACTCAAGCATTCTCCTAATCTTACGTAATCTATCTGCGTCTACTGTTAGCGTTACTGTTACATCTAAGTAATCTGCTTATTGTGAATAACCTCTGGTTGTTAGAAACAGCCAGAGGTTTTGATTTACCACATACATAGAAAAAAGCGACAGATGGTTTGCCATAAACTGGAAAGGGCAGCAATCATTACACAAGCCGCAATCGGATAACAATTGGTATTTACCTACTTCAAGTATTTGTAAATAACGCTTGCATTTATTTATATTGCTTACTATTATGTGTGAATATTTTTGTTGGTATATGTAATTTCAAGGACGAGAAAACATGCCAAATGTTGATCACCGGATGATCGCAAGAACTATATTGTTTCTTGCAACGACTACACTGACCACTGCGGCCATTGGTTCAAAGGCTAATCCTCTATCAGTGGGAACAATCATTGACACTAATCCTCAGGATGCGCCTGTAGCAAGTTCTGCTAATGATAATACAGGTGACACTTCTTCTGCTAAGCATAAACAAGCAAGCATTACGGCTGATAATAAGGCTGTTACTGCGTCGGCAGTTGCTCCACTTACTGCTAATATGGTTAGCGATCAACTAACAGGTAACAGTACTGAAACTGCATCCAAAGAAACTCCAATGGCTGCTCCGCTCGCTGCGAATACAGTTGCTGACCAACCAGTTAGCACAACTACCAGTAATGATATTGCATCTAAAGAAAGTGCTACGGCTACTAATGAGCCTGTGACCACGCCAACGGTTGCACCACTCGCTGCGAATACAGTTAGCGACCAGCCGGTTAGTGCAGTTGCAAATAATGAAACTGCATCCAAAGACACCGCAACGGTTGATAATAAGGCGTTGACTTTACCAACGGGAACAACACTCGCTGCAAATACAGTTACCGACCAGCCGATTAGTGCAGTTGCAAATAATGAAACTGCATCCAAAGACACCGCAACGGCTGATAATAAGGCGTTGAGTTTACCAACGGGAACAACACTCGCTGCGAATACAGTTACCGATCAACCAGCTAGCACACCCGCTGAAAATGTTACGGCTAAAGATAAACTGGATACTGCGCCAACAGATTCCACACTTGTAACGAATACAATTGCTGAAAATATGATTGCCGCTCGCACTGGGGGTAATAGTGCAACTGCTGACAATAAAGTTACCACTGTGGCCAATGATACAGCGTCTGTAGATGGGGCAACGGGCACAGCACTCGCAGCGAATGCGCCTTCTGCGATAGTACTTGCAGAGAATACTTCCATTAATGAAAAACCGGTTCTTGCCCCACCTACTGTACATCCACCAGAAAGCAATATATTTGTTGAAGTTAGTTCAGCAAAAAAATTCAGTCAAGGACAGCAACTTGATTATGATTATATTCATGAGGGTGATTGTCCATTGTTTGCTAATGAAGCCTTTATTAGTACAGGCTTAAATGGCGTTACGGATTTAGTGAACAGCTGGTCAGAAACAGGTGTCGGTTTTAGACATTATTTCCTTGGTTTCGGTTCAGTAACTGGATCAGTTAATACAGACTATCGCAATGGTTTCGGCGGTGTACAATATAACGTAGATGCATATCCGGACCTCGGTGGCTTCGGCTATATGTATGTCAATTATGGGTATTCTCCATCGGACGCGAGATTTCCACGTCATCGTTATGGTATAGAACCCTATATGACTTTACCACATAGTTATGAAGCTTCATTAGGATTTCGATATTTAGATTTTGTTGATTC
>CAYSGV010000384.1:0-2554 GCA_964430685.1 uncultured Gammaproteobacteria bacterium | reverse complement strand
CTTAAATTTAACCATTAATATACGACCAGCTAGATTATATAGTGAATTGGTGCATGTATGTCCTTTAAAAATAGAACGTATACGCGATGGTGTCGATATTTTAATCTTTCGTGAATTATCCGGAGACATTTATTTTGGTGAGCATCAATTGTCACACAAACACGGTAAACGTTTTGCTAGTGATGCAGCTGAATATACAGAAGAACAAATAGCGACCATTGCGCATTCAGCATTTAAAGCTGCACTTCAACGCAAGCGTCAAGTGATATCTGTTGATAAAGCCAATGTACTAGCCACATCTAAATTGTGGCGTGAAGTGGTAACTGAAATTGCTGCGCAATATCCAGATGTGAAATTACAACATATGCTGGTTGATAATTGTGCCATGCAAATGATTTTAAATCCTGGACAATTTGATGTCATTCTTACAGCAAATTTATTTGGTGATATTTTATCTGATGAAGCGAGTGCCATACCGGGTAGTTTAGGATTGATGCCGTCAGCAAGTTTTAACCGTGACGGCTTTGGCTTATATGAACCTTCAGGTGGTGCTGCTCCAGATATAGCTGGAAAAAATCTCGCTAATCCAGTGGGGCAAATTTTGTCTGCATCGATGATGTTACGCTACTCATTTAATCTAAATAATGAGGCAGCTGCAATTGAACAAGCCGTAGCACAAACGATACAAAAAGGGTGCCGCACCCGAGATATTTTTCTAAAAGGTGATCGATTAGTGAATACCCAAGGAATGGCTGACGAAATTATTCAGCGAATAAGCTAGCGATTACTTTGGTGCGGGTGGGCTTAAGGGTACTGGTCTATAAGGGTTGCTTTGCCCCCCTTTCGGTTTACAGCAAAAAAACAAATACCAGCAACAACTAGTACTCTCTTTAACAGGTGCATCCTCAACTTGTGCATCTACTACGGGTCCAAAAGTGACTCTACGAGCGAACTGCAATGATGCAATGGTAGAGTGAACAGCAATATTACGATCTGCATGATTAGCTACATATCGAGTTAAACTAGCTTTTACAGGCTCAACGATACACAAACAACTATCATGTGGCGCAGAATTAAAATACAAACGGCTGCGCGCGCAAGTACTTATATAATTAAGAGCAACTTCTTGTACAGTTATAAAATGATCGCTAGTCTGATTTGCATTAAAGATCACAGTTTTTTCTATCAAATCTTTAGCAGCAGTCATAATTTTTTCAGCATTTGTATACATTTCTTTTACATTTGGTAATTGCTCGGTAGAGCCTGATGTAAGGTATTCGATGTTTGCTTGTTGTAGTCTTTGACGAATGAGAAGTTTTAATTTACTAAATGGAAGTTTAAATGCTCGAAAGTTATTGGCATTATAGTGTGCGAATTGATGGAGTTCGATTGCTTCGAATAGTTTCAGCTTAGCTGCATATTCTCGTAGTTCAGGATGTTCTCTTAAAGTTTGCGGATCATCGAATGTTTGGATAGCCTCAAGCTCAAGCGGATCTTGGAAAACAATGGGGCCTAAATTAGATTCATCAACATAAGTTGCAGCAGGCCGCTTATTCATATCATCTGTTTCATATCCGCCATCATAATCGGGGAGGTAGGTACGTTCCGTTTTTCTTCCTGCCATAAATTATTCTCGTGTTGAATGGTTATAAAAGTATGAGAACCTTTTAACAAAATATATTAAAAAAGTCAACCAGATCAATGTTTTTTAATGGATTGCGCGTGGTGCGCTTTTTGGGCTAGTCTATTGCGATAGATTAAAATATGTAGTATTTTAATTAGCAGGATGTATTTAAAACGAGGTGTACTGATGCGAATCATCGATCACAGCTTAGCAAGTCTATTACCCCATAGCATTGAATGCTATGGATGCATTCTTCTACTCGTTGCTAACCGTTTTACATCCACTCATACTACTACCACCACCTCACACACTACCATCGCAACCACGTCTGCTTGCTAATCGCTCAGCGTAGGTTGCTTTACCGTAAATCTAATTTTTTACACATTCAATTTTTTAAGTTATTTTTTACTATTTTTAGTGCGAGGTTATTGTTATGTACAAAGCAGAGAAGCAATATATTGTTCATAAATTTGGTGGGTCTAGTTTAAGTGATGCCAATCGTTTTATTGCGTTAAGAGATATATTAACCGGTAAAGATGAAATTATTGTTGTATCGGCAGTAAAAGATACAACCAATCTATTGCAAGCAATGCTAGATGCTGCAAAAGTATCTATGGATTTCATGCACATGCTCGAAAAACTAGCAGAAACACATTATGCATTGATTACGCATTTACTCTCGGAGCCAAATTGCGCCAAACTTAAATCAGAAATTGGCAATAATATAGACGAAATTAAAAATATACTTCATTCTGTGCAGCTTTTAAGTTCATATACGGTTGAAATTCAAGATTTGATATTGGGTTATGGCGAACAATGGTCAGCAAAAATTTTAAATGCTTATTTAGCTAATGATTATCAAACTGGTTATTTAGATGCTGCTCGCGTACTGACGATCAATCATCAAAATAATATGATTGTTGTAGATTG
>CAYSGV010000383.1:0-2555 GCA_964430685.1 uncultured Gammaproteobacteria bacterium | reverse complement strand
TTGTTTGTCTTCCGCTTTTTCCAACTCTGACGCTAAACCAATAATGATATGAAAATTCTTTTGCATCTCCGTAGTCATTTGTTCCAAGCCTACGCCAAAATTACGCTCATTAAGGTCAGGACTGGAGCGCATCTCTTCAGTTAAATCACGCATATGAGCGAAAGTGTTTTCCAATTCAAGAGAGAGTATTTTTAAATCGTATTCTTCTTGCACTTGCAATCGCAATTTTGCAACCTCATCACGCACCTTAGGTTCATTTTTATATTGAGAGAAATTTTGCATGGTAATTAACTGGCCATTTGCGGCCTTAACTTCGTTTTCAGAAAGATTTTTCATCAACTGCACTGCACCAATCATTTCATTCAGCCATTGTTTTTGTTGTCTATATTCAGTGCCTTTTATATCATCATTTTGTATTCCAGCTTCAACTTCCAGATAACTTATGTGTTTAAGTAAATAATATAATTTTGCCAAAATATCATCGCGCATTTCTTTATCATAAAAGCTAGGATGATATTCTAAATAGCCACAAAAATATTCAGCAAATTCATGTACCGATGGCATTCTACCAATTTTCTTCTGAAATACTGCAACTTGTGTATTGAATAAATTTAACAACTCTTCCGCATTTTGATTAGCAGAATAAAACTTATCAAGCCAACCGGCTTGTTTTTTTGCTATATTCTGTAATTCCTCACTAATCACTGTGTCTGGGGAGCGATGAAACATAAGATGACCAGGATGTTTCGCAAATATTTTAGTAACAATATGACTTAGTTGTCCATCACTTAATTTACTTATATATGGCAATAATTTGAGCTTAACTTCATCTATCTGAGTTTCGCTAAATTCATCTTTTTGACGAACTTCAGAAAGTATTAGTTCCAGACGAGCTTCCTGTATATATTTATCTGCATTTTCGTTGAATAAGGTTAGTTGTTCTCTATCACTAAATATTCTTTTTATAATATATTCAAGCTGTAAGTCACTTAAACTTTGAGTATGCAACCGCAAGACACCTTTCATATTGTTTATTTCGTCAGCTGTAAAATCTGTTCTTTCGCGAATAACTACAAGATAAAGCTCGACACGTTCTTTTTGTATAAATGAAGATGGGTTATCTTTGAATGCCATAAAATTTTTCTTGCTTTGAAATATTCGACTTAGAATATATTCCAACTCTCTATCTGATAAGGCATGCGCTCCAGTATTTAATAATTTTTTTACACTGGCAATCCGGTCGGGAAGCTTATCGTCAGTAATCTCAGGGGAAATATTTGTGCCTTGCAAAGCTTTAACGATTCTCTCTTCTTGCCTTTTATTCATAACATCATCTCATCAAGTTTTTTCTATATACCGTATACAGCACCTACTGCATACGCACTTAAGCCACACTATTAAATATAGTAAAAATAATTAAATTTATTATTAAATATTTTCGGAACTTTTCGTAACTATGAATGTCTAACCAAGCAAAATTATCAACCAACCATGTATAACCAAAAGTTATAGATATATCAAAAATCATTCATTTTATTTTATAGAAGCTATGCGTTACTTTTAAACAGTGGGCATAAACACTAGTTAACAAGGAGAATACATATGGCTATTAAAGATACACCTTTAAATATAGCTGAAATTAACCGAGAAGAATTAGCGCAAATATTATTAGAGCAAATTCAAGATAATTTAATACAAATGGGATATGATGATGAGCAAATAGATTATGCTATGGATCCACTCATAGGTGAACATCCTTCCGTGATAGAATATTATCTTAATGAAGGGGAAACCTTGATTGCAAGAGCTGAAGAATTTGTTATACCAACAGAGTCTGAAGAAGATGTGAATGAGCTTTCCGAGAATGAACAAACTGCTGAGCAGCTAGCTGAAGATGAATTAAATGAAAATCAAATATCTGATGGTGAACCAAGTCAAAATCAAACAAATGAAGGTGAACAAACCGAGGTGTTACCAAACAATGCGGCCCAAAATGAGGAAACTGCTAATGAAACTTTTATAGAAACTTTTAATCAAGTGCCGCATTTTTACGATAACAATATAATTTATCCTCCAGTGCCAGTAACGAATAATGCGATTGACCCAAGTGAAGAAGCAGCTAACAATATATTATGGAATAATCTAAATCCTGATAAACAAGAATCAGAAACTTCTTCAAACAAACGTCCACATGAAGATACTGAAGATAATAATAAAGAAGATATTGAGAACGGTGCTGCAGCAAGCAAGTACCAAAAAACAATGTAACGTTTAGGGGCATGACATGATGCCCCTATATCTTTTCTAAACACTCCATACTTTTATTTTTATTATGTGAGCATTTAAGTCTTTTTCCTGTCAATATTACAACGTAGTTCGCAAAGGAACGCTTGATGCTGCAACAGAAACACTATTGGTAGCTGGCTGTGGCGTAAAATGAGTGATACCAGATAGCGCTGCTTGTTCAAATTGCGTTGCCGTTGCACTACTATTTACCGGTGCATTTAATTTTGCCAAGAACTGAGATGCTTCTGCTTTTAATGACTTATCACCAT
>CAYSGV010000382.1:0-2555 GCA_964430685.1 uncultured Gammaproteobacteria bacterium | reverse complement strand
ATTTGTAAGCCTTCGTGATAAGCAATGCTAACTGCTAAAATACCAAATAAAGATAATAACCAACCTGTTCCACTAGCTGTCTTGCCTAAATGCAAACCTGGTCCAAGGTAATCGCGACCAATGGTATCACCAGGCATATTTAATTTTAATTCCGGCACGCTGCGGCCAACAAAAGCCACGAATGTATTGCTGTTTGGTCCGGGCCAAGCTTCATACTGCTCCTTATAAGGATAATCATCCACGGCAGCTTGAATTTTAGGAATGAGTGCCGCGGCTTTTGTGCCACGTATATCAACGAGGACTTGTGGCCTAGACCCAAACCAATAGCGATCAGGAATATCTTCTGTAACAACTAGTGGTGAGAAGCCGCTATATTTGCGCCAGCCAATAATTTGGTAAACCGTATATGCCTGCGCATTGGCTGGCTTCACTGCAACCCAACAATGTAAGGTAAAAAGACCACGCCAATTAAATGCACGTGCACCATAAATTTGAATGACAGCATCTGTATGGGTTACGGGTGGTGCAATACCTGCTGAATCGCGAATGGCGGTGCGCCAGTCCGTTTTCATATCTGCTTTACCACTGAGATAGAGCCATGTCGGCCCTATAACAAAAAGTAATAAAATAAATAAAAAATATCGCATTTTAGTATCCTAATAAATTTGGCCATTTACATAACTTTGTATAAAGACCCTCATCTGCCGACGGCACTACAGTGTTTATAAAATTCTTTGTAGCGCTCCTAAGTCCGCACTACGAAGAGTGACACAATTTTATTAGACCCTGCCCCGTGTTCTTTATCGCGGGGTGGTGACAGCCAGATAAGGGTCTACTTCAACGCTGCCAATAAACTTTTCTGTAATTCTTGTTGCTGCGCTGCTACCAGATAACATTGAGTTTGCCGATGAGTAACAAAAAAAACATCTTCAACACGCTCACCCAAAGTCATAATTTTCGCTAAATGCAAACGAATATTATGTGCAGCAAACACCTGCCCTACCTTTGCAAGCAACCCAGGCCGATCAAAAGTAATCAGTTCCAGAATGGTGCGTTGGTATGATTCATCTGTCTGAAATTGAACTTGCGTGGTTAAACGAACATGCGGCATCTGTTGCCATCTTTTTTTCTTTGCTGGAACCGTAATCAATTCTTTACTCATTAAATTTCGTTGCAATTTGTCAACAATTAATTGCTGAATAGTTTTACTTGATATTTTTTTACCGTATTGATCAATGACCACATAGGTATTCAAACTGTATTTTTTGTCCGTCATAAATACTGTAGCCGCAACGATATTCATATTGAGTTGTTCTAAAACACTGGTAATAGTTGCAAATAAGTGATCATCATCTTGTGCATAGATAAAAATCTCTGTGCCGCCTAATTTTTTAATATTGCGCATTGCAATAAGTGGCTTAGAATCCAATTGATACAGCGGTAAATAATTTGCCAATAATTTACTATGCCACGCAATGGTTGCTTTAGAATTGCGATCAAAATATTTTGGATCTATTGCTTGCCATATTTCTTCAACCAGTTCGCTAGAACTATGATGTTTACGCAGATCGTTTAATATGCGCTCACGAATTTTTTGTGCAGTTTGCAGCTGATGATAATCAAGAAATGCCTGCCCTTTTTGTAAATACTCTTCTGTTTTATAATAAAGCGTTGTTAATAATGTTTGCCGCCAATTGTTCCACAACGAGGGATTGGTTGCACAGATATCCGCCACGGTTAAAACGTATAATTGTTCGAGACATTCTTGGTTACCCACTTTTTCCGCAAAAGTGGCAATCACGCTCAAATCTTGCAAATCTTTGCGTTGTGCCGTCATGGACAGTAACAAATGATTTTGTACCAACCAACTGATTCTTTGTGTCATTGTCGTTGACAAACCATGTTGTTGACAAAATAATTCTGCATCAACTGCACCGAGCTCAGAGTGATCGCCTCCTCTACCCTTACCAATGTCGTGGAATAGAGCAGCGATATATAAAATTTCCGGATGCGCAACCGCCTGCATGATTTTACTACACAGTGGCATGTCTGGTTGTGTGCCACGTCGATATTGAACCAAATAGTCAATCACATACATCAAATGCCGATCAACGGTATAGACATGAAATAAATCATATTGCATTTGTCCAGTGATACGTGCAAAAACAGGTAAATAACTTTCTAACAAGCCATAACGATACATCATCTCTAAAGGTGTTTTATTTAAATAATCCACTTGATCTGCTTGTCGTAATATATTAATAAAGCAAGTTTGATTTTTTTTATTTTGTTGAAAAGATTGATCGATATAATGACGATGCGTCCGTAACAAACGCAAAGTGTTGGCGCGTATTCCGCGCACCTGCGGCTGTTTGCTTAACTGTTCAAATATTTTAAACAATACTTCAGGTTTCTCTTTAATGACTTGATCATTTTTCACTGCCAAATAATTATTATCAATAACAAGCGATTGCTCTATTTCTTCTGTGGCTAAAGAATAATCCGCATAAAATAACATTTCTTCAAAGGTTTGCAAAAATAGTTCTGTGAGAACA
>CAYSGV010000381.1:0-2566 GCA_964430685.1 uncultured Gammaproteobacteria bacterium | reverse complement strand
ATTTACCGATGACGTCACCGACAATGCGGGCAGATTTTTTATAGGGTTTATAGTAGTCGTTACTGAGCTCGTGCATGGCATATAAAACGCGACGATGTACAGGTTTTAAGCCATCACGCACATCGGGCAAAGCTCGGCCCACAATCACGCTCATCGCATAATCTAGATAAGACTGCTTTAACTCATCTTCTATACTGACAGGTAAAACTTCTTTAGCAAAATCAGTCATTTTTTACTCAAACTCCTCAGGGGGAAACCAAAGGGGGAATTCTAACAGAAATCATGGCAATAATCTGCTGCTCTTTGCTTAAAATTTGAGAGGAAATGAGGATAAGTTTGATTTCAATTTTTAATGAAGAAAAAGGCCCTGACTAAGGCATTAAATTTATATTTATTAGTTTAAATGGTCTGCTGCTCTTTGCATAAAATTTGTGAGGAAATGAAGATAGTATTAGGTCAATCTATGTAATTTTTCGTAGCAGGGGCTAAGGAGCGTTAGCTCCGCGTCCGCAGACACTGCCTGCCCCGTACTCTTTTGTTACGGGGTCAACAAGAGGCTCCTTAGTCCATGCTACAAAGAGTCAATCTATTTAAATCGGGGCAAATTAACGCCAGCAATCGTAAAGATGCCAAAGACTTGTAATAACCACAAAATCACACAGATGACAACGACGGCGTTTAAGATTGTCTTAATCGATGCAGCCATGGGTAACAAGCGATTAACCAATCCCAATAACACACCAATGATAATGAGAATAATCGCTATTGATATTAATGACATGGTTTCGTTCCTTTTGTTAATTCTTCTTTAATAATTATAGACCAATATGAAAAGAAAAACGTACCTAACTATTTTTTTTAGTAGGAACTTAACCTGTTGGGTTGAGTCTAATTAGTTGAGAGTTAGAACTACATCTAATCATTAATAACACGAATAGAAATGAGGTACGACAATGGATAGATCAAGAGAAATGAGTCCAGAACAAGCACTCGTTGGTTTGTTGCGAACTTTTGAAGTGCACCGCGAAATTGCTGATTGTAAAGGTGATAAAGTAAAGGAACTACAAGTATTCGAGAATAATAGACAAACGCTAGAAAGTTGGTCACGTAAAGGCATACCAGACGCAACATTGTTATTACAAATTTATCATTCTCGCAAAGGTGACAATAAACAAAGCGAAATCATGTCAGATCTTGCCGCTAGTCAAGTGAATGAATTACCCAAACCATACCTAGAAGCCAAGGGACTATTACAAGGTATGGGTTATAATCGTGCAACGAGTGTGTTAACTGATTTCATTAACCGAATTGAACCGGGAAAAGCTGTACATTTAGAAGATTTAATTAGCGAATTAAAACATCAGCAACAAAAGTTTCAGAAATTTGAAAAACTAGGTGGTGCACAACCACTTGCGGGATTAGGTAAAGCTGCAGCCGAACGCGGTAAATTTGCACAAAGAGAAGGTAGTGCACAACCAGCAGCAGCTGCTCCATCCAGTAGAGGACCACAGCAATCACCCAAAAAACCGTGATGCATTGAGAAATGCGTTTATAGGTATTAACTCATCGAGCTGTTTTAGATTTACTATCACAATTCGTAGCGTGGTCATTTGTTCACGCTACGAACCATTATTTACTCCACCCTACCCTCCATTCTAGCTTTCAGGTAAAATACATCTATTCTATATATTTAAAAACTTGGGGTTTCCATGAAGTTATTGTTTGATTTTTTTCCTATTCTTTTGTTCTTTCTCGCTTATAAATGGGCGGGTATCTATATTGCGACAGGTGTTGCCGTAGTTGCTGCGATTGTACAAACTGGCTATTTTTGGTACAAAAATCGTCGTTTTGAACTCATGCATTTACTCTCCTTAGGCGTTATTTGCGTTTTAGGTGGCGCTACGCTGATTTGGCAAAATGAAATGTTTATTAAATGGAAACCGACCGCAATTAATTATCTTTTAGCCGTTGTCTTTTTGTTGAGTCATTTCATCGGTGAAAAGCCATTGATTGAGCGTTTATTGGGTAAAAACGTCAATTTGCCTGTAACCGTTTGGCAGCGATTAAATCTATCTTGGTGTATATTCTTCGCGATTATCGGCAGCGCTAATTTATATGTCATTTACCATTTTGGCACCGATTTCTGGGTCAATTTTAAATTATTTGGCATGCTGGGTTTAACCATTCTATTTATTATTATTCAAGCAATTTATTTAATGCCACATGTAGAACATCCACAAAATGAAGATTTGTCCAATGGCAAATGATGCGGATTGCTTGCAAACGCAAATCCAAATCATATTGCAGGAAACTTTTCAGCCACAATATCTTGAAGTGATTGATGAAGGTGATTTACACATCGGTCACCAACATGAAGGCAGTGGTCATTTTGCAGTGATTATTCATGCTCATATTTTTACTGATAAAAATTTGCTCACCTGTCACCGCATGATCTACGCAGCACTTGATCCAATCATGAAGCAAATTCACGCTCTGCGCATTCAGATTATAAAATAATCACCTAGTCTCGCGATACTTAAGAAAAACTTAAATATTCTAAAATACA
>CAYSGV010000380.1:0-2569 GCA_964430685.1 uncultured Gammaproteobacteria bacterium | reverse complement strand
GACATGCGAAACATCCTGAAGTGGAAGGAACGCTTGGACAATATGCATCAACTGCTGGAGGCATTTATCTGGTAGAAAATGAAGCGGACGTTGCCCGTCTGCACGTTAAAAATCCAAGCTCGCTTGCCTATGTGACCCAAACAACTTTGTCGGTCGATGAAACCACCCGCATCGTGGCCGCGCTACAACAACGCTATCCCAATATTATTACACCTAAAAAAGATGATATTTGTTATGCAACCCAAAATCGTCAAGATGCCGTTAAAGAACTCACGCAAACAGCTGAGGTAGTCATTGTGGTTGGCTCACCAACCAGCTCCAATTCGAATCGCTTAAAAGAATTAGCTGAACAACTTGGCCGTAGTGCTTATCTCATCGATGAAGCCAAAGAATTAAAGCGTGAATGGTTTTTAGATAAAAAAATTATCGGTGTCACCGCTGGCGCTTCAGCCCCTGAAAAATTAGTGCAAGAAGTTGTTGGCCAATTACAAGAATGGGGCGGTGAAGTCCACGAAGTTCCTGGTAAAGAAGAACTGATTTCTTTTGCACTACCAAAAGAATTACGCAACAGTGAATTATTAACGAGCACATAAATATAAAATTAATTTAGAAAAAATTTCTCTCGATTCAAGCATACGAAATATCAAAATTGAAAAGTGATAGATAAGCCACATTTGTTTTTAAAAAATAGTATAATAATAACATTATGGATAAACGTCACGACTCGCCAAGAAATACCCCTGCACCACCCGAAACATTAACTAGCTCGCATGCAAGCGATAACGCGCTCATTCAAAATGGGGATCTTGCGTTAACAGAAAGCTTAGATTTGATTACTAGGTTCGATAAAGAAAAAAAAATTTCGACATATAAAGCTGCGCTTAGAAAATTAGCCACTGCGTTCTTAGCTTTTAGTCAAGCCAATTGCGATATAGGCATGATGCGCATGGCAATGGCCAGAGGTGAACTTGAGCTAATCCGTTACAAACAATACCAAGTAGACACTGAAGAAAGCGAACAGCTTCCTGATATATTAACTATCATTATTGATCAGACAACCTTAATTATTAAAACCTGTAGGCGTTATATGCACGCACAGGAATTTTCTACTTTTTCTGAGCTAGGTTTATTTGCGACACAACTGTTGCTGTATTTAAGTGAAATAAATAAAGTGATAACCTTAGTCTGCCAAAATGTTCCGCTTGCAAATAAATTGGCGGCAAAGAATATACCGATGGTTTGTATGGACATCGATATCACCATGGCTCAATTTACAGTGACGATCTGTACACTTTGTCAAAACACAGCACATTTAAACTCCCCACATAATCGCGAGTACTATCAAAAAATCACTACTTTTTTGGAACGTGCACAGCAGCATTTTCAAACCGTGCAACATAACTTAGGTTTATCGCGATTTACACACTTGTGTTACACAAAACTTTTTACTTTGCTTAGCCACACACTACTTAGTTTACAAACACCAACGGCATCATTAGCTGAATTACATCGAATGATAAGCAAATTATATATTCATATGCTGAGTGGCTATTTAGTTGTGCAACAATGCGAACTCAGCTTACAAAATGGTGAACAACATGAAAAATCACATCAAGCCATGCAAGTTAAAATAGAGCATGCCTTACAAATTGTGGAATTACATACATTCCTCGACCATATTGAAATTTTTAATCTTCCTCATCTTGCTCATCTGATGTTGGAAATAATGAATTATTTTCATTCCTGTTTATCACACATACCCGTATTAATGAGCAATGGCGGTCTAACAACCCATTCACCATTAAAACCCGAAGAAATAATCGGTCAACTTGAACAATTTCCAGTCATGATGGCTTGTCGTTTAGACGATATTTGTAACAATAAACTTGAACAAAGATTGCAAAAGCAAACCGATGTATTAGCAGATTTAAAAGAAATCAAGACCTTCCTAAACGATCTGACTATTTTTATTGCTGAGCTATTGGTCAATAAAAAAACTAACTTATCGTCAATGGAAGAAGCAAGATATACTGCACTTGCAGATATGAAAAGAATATTAACCAAAACAATGGTAGACATTGGTATCCAGCTTGAGAACTACCAGAAAAACAAAAATGGTTGTCTGGTGATGTGAACTCTAACCAACTAATGCTTTAATCTTTTGCGCCAACCGGCTCTTATGACGGGCAGCTTTGTTTATATGGATTATTTTCTTACTGACCATGCGATCAATAATGGGTACCGCTTCTTTAAAAGCAACGAGGGCAGCATTTTTATCTTTTTCTTCAATAGCATGCATTACTTTTTTCATAAAAGTACGCATTTTTGAGCGGTGGCTCGCATTGCCTTGACGGTGTACTTCTGCCTGGCGGGCACGTTTTTTTGCTTGTGGGGTATTGGCCACGGGTAAAAACTCCATCGTTTTTGCTTAAAATTAAGTGTGCATAGTTTGCGCGGTTTCTAGAGAATTGTCAATTCATTTGGCCCTTAACGGACTGAAGATTGTGGGGATGGTGTCGTCCCAATCGATACTTCAGTGGTGGCAGATTGTTGCTGTTGCGACACATAA
>CAYSGV010000379.1:0-2570 GCA_964430685.1 uncultured Gammaproteobacteria bacterium | reverse complement strand
GTGCACTTTCTTCCCGCACACGTACGTTACCAGATTGCTTGAGCTTATCTGCTGTTAATCTCGATCGAGATAAATCAACTTCTGCACCTTTTTTGACATGTACTCTTCTTGTAGCTTCTGCGTGTGAACCACTACTTACAGCCATTTTGCCTGCATGTTTTAAGTCTGTGGTATGTAATGTACTTTTATCCACTAAGCTGTATTCGGTCCCGGTCGAAGTCGTTACACGTTCGGTAACTTGTGCATGGGAACGTTCTTGTTTAAATTTCGCTTGATCGTGGAGTGCTTGGTTCTGTGCAGCATATTCACTATCCACAACAGCCATCGTTGCTTGGCCATGCATGTCATGCTGACCGTATGC
Source organism: uncultured Gammaproteobacteria bacterium (assembly GCA_964430685.1). Classification (GTDB taxonomy): domain Bacteria; phylum Pseudomonadota; class Gammaproteobacteria; order CAYSGV01; family CAYSGV01; genus CAYSGV01. Next base: position 2,209 of record CAYSGV010000379.1, on the reverse strand, counting down.
TGCTTTCGATCCACTTTCAACCCGTGTGTCTCCAGATTGGGTAACTCTTTGCGCAGCTAACATACTCTTATCTGCTACTCTTATTGAACCATCTTGATGGAGTTTATCTGTGGTAAATTTCGCTTGTTTTACGTCGATGCTTCCTGATTTTTCAACATGTGTTTCTTTTGCGATATCAGCATGGGCGCCTGAACTCACCTTCATTTTGCCTGCATGTTTTAATTCAGTTGCTTGAAATGTGCCGCCATCAGCCACGTGAATTGCCGTATCTTTATCAGTAGTGACTCGTTCCGCAACTCTGACATTCGCACGCTCTTGTGAAAAATTCGCATGATCGCGCATTTCTAAATTAGCGGCGCGATATTCACTATCAGCAACGTGCATCACTGCGCTCTGATGTAAATGATGCAGACCATAATCAGCTTGCGATCCACTCTCAACATATGACGTCCCTGACTCCACCACATGTTTTGCTGTAAATGTGCTTTTATTACGCAAATTGAAATGCCCTTCTTGATTCATATCGTCTACACTTAAACGTGCTTGCTGTACACTCACATCACCTTTATTATCCAAGTGACTGGAGGTTGCACTGCCCCCATGTAGATGTAATCCTCCCGAAGTCATTACTTGTGTATTTTGACCTAGCTTTACATTATCTGCATAAGAATGAAACTGACCAGCAACTCTTGTAGCACCACTTGCAGCGAATGAATAGCCTTGCGCAACTTTAACCGCGGCTTTATCTCCCACATCAAAAAATACTGTCGTCGTTTTGCCTTTACGCAAATCTAAATCCATAGCACCAACTTTTAATATCTCTGAAGTTAGCTGATGAGTTTGCGCATCAACTGAGCCTTTTTGTAAATCAAGTACTCTTGCTTTCAGATTCACTTCATCATGACTGGCTACCGTTCCAGTATTAACAAAACTCTCTTTTGCTTGTACGGTGACCTTATCCCACGCTGCGATATTGCCAGCGTTAAAGGAATAAACAGAATTTTCGTAGTAATTATGTCCAGCACCTTGTACACCAGCATTCATCGTTGCAAAATGAGTGTTGTAAATTTGATCTGCAGCCACTGCGCCAAAATTAGCTCGGAATAATGAAGTATCACTATTAGAAGGCATTAATCCATGAAAGGCATCGAGCGCCGCACGCATTGGCATTGAATAAGTATCAGCTCCGCCAATAGGATTTACAGGAATTTCCGTTGCCCCAGGTGTAGTCTCACTCGGTCGCCAATGACTATATAAATTGCTTCCAGTATCCACAATGCTCGAAGCCATTTTTGCCACGCCATACGTACTACCTGCAAGCGCAACAAAATCACTCATCTCGAATTGACTCATATCAAGCATTTGAGGATTTTGGTAGGCACGCCAAGCCATCTGCCCCAAACTGACAGCAGCTTGGCCGGCGCTAAAGATTGCACCTGCTGTCGGTGAAGCACTATATAAAAGGCTCTTCCCAATACTCCATAAACTTTGTTTAGAAAATAATGTATCCCAGGTAGGGATACTTGGCAGCTCTAATCCAACATTCAAAGATAGAATGGAATTTTGTGTTTTATGCCAAGCTTGTGTGAGCCCAAAATTTGCAGCGGCAATTGCATTAATCGTTAAGGAACCTGATGCATTGACTCGCCATAAATTCGCATAAGCCGTGGCATTAATCGTCATATCATCACCACTTAAAGTCCCACGGTTTAAAAGATAATGATTTAAATTATAAGTAGCGCCACCGGTCACATCCCATGCGCCTTTGTTTGTAAAAGTATCACCGCGTAGCATGAGTCCTTTAGTAATATTTGCTGTTCCTTGATGATCAATATGTCTTACTTTCATGACCGCTTGTTCTAAAGCAAGTTTACTTTCTGTAGTTGTTTCAAATTTTTCACCTTCCAACTGCAAACTGTTTTTGCCAGTATGCTGACCTGCTAAAGTGTATTCCTTGGCTTTTAGATTTACATCATCAGTTTTGAGATGTGCACCGGCATCTACGGTAAGTTTGGTTTTAACTTCTACATCAGATTTTTTAACATCTGCAATACCTGCAACCTTAAGGGTGTCCGTTTTATATTCACTTTCCTCAAGGGTGAGTTTGCCCTCTTTGTGCACTGTATGTGTTCTGTATCAGAGATGATTGGCTTTAGCGCGGACGAGGCGACGCGCTTCAAGATCTTCGTTGTCTCACAATACATCTTTA
>CAYSGV010000378.1:0-2589 GCA_964430685.1 uncultured Gammaproteobacteria bacterium | reverse complement strand
ATGCGGTTTGCATATTTTTAACCGGGCCGTCGGGTACTTCTGCTGCGGAAGTTTGGAGAAATAAAAATGGATTTGCGGGTGTTGGCGCGACGTTTACACTACTGCTTTGAGTATTCAATTTTGGTGGATCTAAATCAGTAACGGGTTCCCAACAGGCGCGTGTAAATTCTTCAGTTTGTGGGTTATGATTGAACGGAATACCCAGATTTAATTCAGGTATTTGATGTGAAAAAGCTTTAACTTTAATTGCTTCGGAGACGCTTATTAATCGAGAAGGGTTATCTTTGCGTGTCATGACAACACGGTAACCAGCTGGAATTTTAAATATGCCAATTTGTGCTAAATGTTTTACCATTTGGTTATTATCTGCATTGGCTTCAGGTACTTGTACATCGGATTCTTTGCGCTGTATTTGCAAACGTTCAAAGGGTGCAGTGTTACCAGTGATTGCAACACCGACTTGACCCGCTTTGGCACTTTTGGAATAACCACCAACGCTCCAGCGTACAGCACTTCTTACGGTGGTAATTTCCTGTGGTGCTGCTTGCGTACCACTGGGCATTTTTACAAAAACAATTTGGTATTTTTCCGGATCTAAATCAAAAAGGCCTATTCTTGCTAAATGTTGTTCAATTGTTGAAGGAGCTGGATTTTGCACTGGTGGTACCCATGTGCCTGCAGGTGTTTCGGTAGAAAATAACACGCGCGCAAAGCTTACCGTCTCTGTTCTAATACCATTTATGAAGACATTAACCTTATTATTACCTTGCCCATCGATACATTCAACAGGCGCATTTGTCCCGCTAACAACAGGTGGATTTTGTGCTAGAGTTATCGCAACGGTATATTCGCTGGGTAAACTGCTTAGTCCAAGTTTTTGTAAATGCACAATCTCAGCTTCAGTTAATGACATTTCGCCGTTTGGATTTTGATTTAATGTGTTTAATAATCCCTTTAGATAAATAACTAGTAATTGATTACCCAGTTCCTCTGCGAGTGTTAATGGTGTTTTGTTTACATAAGCAGTGAATTCAAACCACTGTCGCACATCGCCGGCTTGTGGAAATAATTTTCTGATATCTGCTTTACATTCGTCACATAAATATCTGACTAATTTAAATTGCTCATCTTCTCTATCTGTTTTAGCAATTGCCAGATGCAAATAGGGCATGGCATTAATATCAAAACCTGGCGTTCTGCAGATTGTTCTGACAATGCTAAGTTGCGGGCTTCGTCTTGAATAAACACAAATACCTTTTAATATCGAATGTAAATTGTATAAATCACCTTCTGCACCATGCGCGAGTAATACTTCTAAACAGGCACCACTGTCTTGTGGAAAATAAATTAAATTATCAAACAGATGATCACCGCTAGAATTTGTATGTTCGAATAATATTGATTTAGCCATTTTTTGTTCTTGTAACACTTGCAGGAAGAAATCTAAAATATCAGCACGGTCTTTATAGCGAGTTAACATGGCTAAAGTAAAATGGTGTGAATTATCTGTTTGAAATGGTGTGGTTGCTGTTATCGCTCGTGCTAATTGAGTAGGATGATCTTGATAGAATGCTTGTAATACAGCTAAATTGCCGACAAATGTAGCCATAACCTCGATTGCTATTGAACTGGGTAGGCGAACAGCAGTATCAAAGTGTACACGTTCTACTTTAGCGTATAAGTCATTGGTTAGTTTTCTTAGAACTAGCGTTAACATATTTGTATAGTTAAAAGCTGCAGCTATCTCAGGTATGTATTGTGGTGAGGCGCCATAGCCATTCAGGAGCAGCATTACAATATCGGTATGGCCATAAAGTGTTGCAATTAAAACAGCTGTTAGCCCTTTACTATTATTAATACCAACGCATGTTGCATCATGTCGCAAAATTGTCTTCATGGCCTCAAGCCGACCAAAGCGAGCAGCGCGCATGAGTGGGGTAAAATCACCTTCGTTGGTAATGAGACAGAGCAATTGGAATAATTCATTATAACTACTTGCTTGTCTGGGTAATAATACGGAATACGAACTCATTCGTGTTAGGCTAAGCCCTTTTTCTCTAGCTTGTTGGCATAAAAAATCAACCGCAGCGGTGTGTCCTTCGGCAGCAGCGATTGCTAAGGCATTATGTCCTTTTGCATCGACCGCATCGAGCTCTGCACCTTCTTGTAATGCAGAGCGGAGTGTCGGATAGTTCTTATTCCATGATAGCGTCGAATAATCGACATATCCTGTTTTTGCAGCAGTAAGTAAGCGTTCATTTCTTTCAATTTGAGTTTGATTAAGCTTTGTTTGCTTATTTTGACTAACGACCAGAACCGATCGTTCCATCGGTTTGAGAACAGTGAAATCAGTGATACGTGCAAATGTAGGATGCCAAAACAATTCTAATATAGAAGCTGCGGGATTGGCCGTTAGAGTCAATAAAACATTAAGTTCATGGACTCCTTCAACGCGTTCTTGCTCAGTTAATGGGGTACGTGCGAGTAAAGCTAATCTTGTCCAAATACGAAAGTTAGTCTGTGTATGTCTTAAGTATTCAATAATATTAATGATACCTATGTCATAACCTCTGATTGAGCCAATAAAAT
>CAYSGV010000377.1:0-2606 GCA_964430685.1 uncultured Gammaproteobacteria bacterium | reverse complement strand
GGCATACAGACATTTATAATGCCATGTACATGCTCGGGATAGAGAAGCGCATATTTAATGCCCAGAAAACCATAGCTAGAATGTCCTAAGATAAATACTTTATTAAAAGCATTGCCAAACTGTTCGACCATTTGATTGCGCACAGAATTAATATCAGCGGCAAAGTCACCTAAAGTAAATCGAGAGATTTCGCTCTTAGTCAAAAAGCTAGGATTGGACCAGTATAAATCAACTAGAACCACCCTATAACTATCTTTGAACTCTTGAGGCAATTTATCAGCATAGTGATTAGCCAGCCCCACGATGAAGCAAATAGGTCTAGTGTCTCTAAATCGAGGTCTGTCGATCAGTATGCGTACAGGACGGTCTCTTATCGTTAATTCTAGACATACATACATAGTTAATCTCCCTCGCAAATGCACGCCCATATACGGCATCATAAAAAAGGTACCGGTATTTCGGTTACCGATAAAAATTCATTTTTTACTGTTTATATTATATAATTTAATATTATAATATTGTTGACATCATAGAAGGTTAATTTGAATTTGTAAAGCATCTATGTTAATGTTATATAAGTAAATAAGGAACGTTTTATGCATAGGGGATAGCAAAAAAATATAAAGGCTTCGCTATCCGCAACGGCGTAATATTAAAACAATAAAACAAAAGGGGTATTTGTTTTGGCGCCATACCAACACAATAAATATACTGCCTCGGTTTATCAAAAAAGATTTTGGTATTTACAACAGCTATATCGAGACAGCAGGTTAAATCTTGTTCTAGCTTATTCATTAAAAGGGAATCTTTCTGCTTCGTTGATTAAACAGGCATTAAAAGAAATTGTTGATCAGCATCAAATCTTTAATAGCTATTTTGTTAATTTACAAGATAAATTATGTATTCAGTTTAATAGTGACCAAAACCATCAAATAATTTATAAGGAATATAGCCAACGCGCCTTAATCGATGAAGCAAAACATGCATTCTATGAAGAGATAAAAAATTACCGATTTAATTTAGAGGAAGGGCTTTTATATCATTTTGGCCTACTAAAAGTAAATGAAGACGAATTTTTCTTAGTGATGAGTTTTCACCATATTATTATGGATGGTACCGGATTACGCGTTGTAGCAGCCGAGTTTGAAGAAAAATTACAAAATTATCTTAAGAGCAAAAAGTTGCCCCCGGCTAGTGAAAATAGGGTGTTGAACTATTTTACTGATTATCTACAATATGAAAAAGATACCTATTCAGTGGACCATCAGCAACTTCAATTAACGAACTGGAAGCAATACTTAAAGGACTCACCCTGCCATCTCGATTTCACTCAAGTCTTTGCAAATAAGAATATTTCTAACAACCAATATGGCGATTATCTCTATTTAGATATTCCTGAAACACTAGTTGCAAAGCTACAGTCTATGCAGAAGCAAAATCAGTCGAGCCTATTTGAAATATTATGTGTTATATGGTTTTCATTATTAGCCAATACAACCAGAGAACATCAAATTGTACTGAGCTATGCGCGCAATATGCGAACCGAACAACATCGAAATGCAATTGGTTGCATATTTAACAACTTGTTGATTGATATGAAATTAACTGAAAATGCTAATTTCACATCTTTGCTTGCACTAGTAAAAGCGCAACGTAAAATAACCGATGCAAATATACAGTGTGCATTTGATGCTATTCTTGCCAAACTAAGAACAGATAAAATAATTTCACAACAAAATGCTTTCAATATAGGCATAAATGAAACATATTTTGGCGCTAAGAAATTAAATATACCAGGGGTCGATTGTGAACCATATTTGCCATATGAAAATTTAATTTTGTATGATTTGCTTTTGGAATATGAGCGAACAGATAAATTACATATAAGAATACATTATCGACGTGAAGTATTTAGTTCTGATTATATTCAGAATCTTGGCCTGCTTTTGCCTCTTTATCTACAAGAGTTGGTGAATAGTCCCACACAGCAAATCATAAAACTTCCAACTTTAAGTCCATTTTTTTATAAAAAATATGTAGTAGATGTCAATGCGACAGAGAAACCACTACCTGCAGGCACAGTGCTTACTATGATATTGCAACAAGCCCAAAATAATCCAGAGCATGTCGCAATTAGTGAACACAATGAAACGATAACATACGCACAGTTAGCTAATCATATTTATTCGATCGCCTCTTCTCTGCATGCTTTGAGCTTAGAACCGGGTCAAAGGATAGCGCTCCATCTTGAGCGCTCAGCTAATTATATTATTTCATTGTTAGCCACTTTTAGCAGTGGTCATGCATTTATTCCCATTGACGTTGATCAGCCAATAGAGCGGAAAATAAACCTTTTAAACGATGCACAGCCAGCATTGATCATTACCGATTCTAAAAACTTAACTCAAATAAAGAAAGATCTTGTGCCGAAACTTTCGCATAATATTAAAATTTTGGATATCGCTGAAATTTCACTGAGCAAAGAAAACAAAGCTAATTATAGGCCGATTGTTCAATCTAAGAATTCATCCATTGCATATTGTATTTATACTTCTGGCTCAACAGGCATGCCAAAATGTGTCGTTATTAACCATCAAGCCTTATAC
>CAYSGV010000376.1:0-2608 GCA_964430685.1 uncultured Gammaproteobacteria bacterium | reverse complement strand
AATTCGCCGATTAAATTCTAAGTGAGCATCGATTTTAAATAAAAGGTTGTCGTCCTCTTTAGCCAAACTCGAGTCGTAAGTTTGAGTTTGTGATAATAAAAAATGTTTGTAAGCACTACTACGATCAAAAGCAAAATTAATCAGACTGTAATTAACTGTTAGTGCATCAGCAAAGGCTTTGAAGCATTTATTCATAGTTGGATTGCCTCTTAGGAAGAGAGAAGTTAAAGTAGTGTTCCATACCAACTTATCAGCAAGCGCAATGACACCTTTATCATCTATCTGGTTCCATCCCAAGCTAAGCGATTCTAGATCTCTATTATTTAATAGCATTCGAGCTAAAGCTGTCGCACCAAAAGTTCCAATTTGGTTATTGTCTAATTCGAGTGCATGCAAACTAGAGTTGTGTTCTAGAGCTAACGCTAAATCTCGAGCGCCGCCGTTACCCATTTTATTATAGTTAAGTTGAAGTTCTTTAAGTGAGAGCGTTGGCAGCCTTAGTGTTGCGGCAAGAACTTGAATGCCATTTTCGTCAATATTATTTTCGTTTAAACTTAATGTTTGCAAAGTTTTATTATTTTCCAAACCATTTACGATAACTAAAACACCTTTACTACCAATATTGTTTCTATCTAAAATAATTATCTGCAAAGATGTATTATGCTTAAGTGCTGCTGCGAGAGGGATTATCTCTTGGGGAGTGATATGATTGTTAGTTAAATTGAGTTCTACTAATACATTATTTACTACATATTCTTGAACGATTACATCTATATCTTCCTCTGTAAGTTGTCCTTCTTCTGTAAGTTGTAGGCGCGACAAATTTAAGCTCTCTGGATTACCTTCTTCTTCAGGATTGTTTTCTGTCGTTTCAAGCAAGACAGATTTTGATGATGATTGTTGTCGCAAGGACTGAAATTTAGTGCTGTTTAATAATAGGCTATTTGTCTCTTCTTTTGAGATGAATGAACGTTCATTGGGGAGTTCCATCAATTGTCCTCATAGGATTTTTGGTACTGAATCAATGATAACAAAGAAGGATTAAGGAATGCTTAAGTAAACATAAGGGGTCAAGTATCAGATTACAAGTTTAACTAAAAATATAGAGAAGTAAAACTTGCAATCTGATACTTGACCCCTTATGTTTTTTTCACATACCTTCCAGTCCTAACGGGTTGACGATATCACTATCATCGTCAGTTGTAGCAGCAGAATTTGTTGCTGCACCAGCAGCGTGCAAATAGGCATTAAGCGATCCAACCTGATCCAAATCTACCGCTTGACTAAATTCAGACGTATCTGATGGCATTAATGATCCATCATTGGCAGTCACCAACCTTGTGGCTGTAGCAGTAATTACACTGCCAATGCGTACACCGTTTTTTGATGGATTGGTAAATGCAGCATAGCCATTTGCATCAGTTGTCACTATCATTTGACCAATTAAGACTTGACCTTGGCTTGCCAAAAATGATGTTGCAAAACCGGAATCAGTTGGACAATTTGGTACATGGCCAGCAGGTGCTATTACATTGAGTTGCAGACAAACTGGCCATTCAGAAATGGGTACGCTGAGATCGCCAGTATTTGGATTTGCAAAAAATTGTAGCAGATAATTTGTATTGGGTTTGCTGTTGAGCACACCTTTAACTACTACTAGTGCTGGATTATAAACACTACGATTCGCATCTAATATCGGAAACTCTTGTAAACCATAAGGACCTGTACCGAGGTTACTTGTTGGATTATTAAGCGTTGGTCCATCGCGCGTGCCGAATAAGACAAGGTCTATCCCCACACTCAATTGGCCAAGTGCAGTACCAGTGCCAAGATAGTTATTGCCATATATTTGGTTACTTAGAATACTAATGCCATGCGGAACAGAAGTAATCGTACCTTCGGTATCAGGTCTGACGAGGATGCCGCCGGGTTGAATGGTCCCACTGAAAGCTATGACGTTATTTGCGATCAAGCTCTGCGAAATGTTTCCTAAAACGAGGATTCCAGCGTTTTGATTACCAATGACATCGCCATTGCTGTTTGTGCCAATGAAGTTACCACTAACTACCATATCTGCAGCAGCGGGAGTTGGCCTACCGAATAGCTCGATCCCAAGTTTAGAATGTGCGAATATGTTATTCTCAATAAGCGTTCCAGTCCTTTCAAACACAGATGCAGCATTTGTCGGAATGTTCGTCCCTGCGTGACCATTTACATCAAGGCCAAAGGTATTGCCAATAACTTTTTGGTTATTGCCAAAATCTTGTAGGCTCGTCAAATTGACACCATCAATGAAATTGCCTTGCCCTGGATTTAAACCACTAAATACATTATTGTTGTTTGCTGATAAAAATCCTGTTGGTACTGGGTTAAAGACAATTCCCGTATTTCGCGCACTGAATATAGCAGTTGGATTGGGTCCACCTGCCACACGGCTGCCATCTGTACGACAGTTACCTGGATCGCCAGCAGCCTCGCCAGAGGTAAAGCCACCAATGGCACAATTGCCTTCTTTGTTGAGACCTAGATAATTATCTTGTATGACATTGTTCGAACTACCGATTTCAGGATGTTCGCAGCCACTGGGCGATATGCCAGTACAGAGACC
>CAYSGV010000375.1:0-2609 GCA_964430685.1 uncultured Gammaproteobacteria bacterium | reverse complement strand
TGCTTACTTTTGGCACGATAAGCATGGTACCATTACGGGTTGTTATGAAGGTGAAGCCATCTATTATGATACCGTTAAAGCAGCATTGCAACATCCCAAAACAATGCATGACCTATATTGGCTATTAACAGAATGCCAATTGAGAACATTAATCAAAAAACCGAAATGATGATGCTTATATCGAAGATAGTGACAATATTTCAGCTTTGAACCAGTCAACAATATCATCTGTAGACATCATCGTTGTGTCAATAATCGTTACTTTTTTCTCAGTCGCCTGATTTTTAAGAAAGTCAGCCCAATTGTCCATTTCATCGTTTATTAATTCTAGTTGCTGTCTTTGATATTGTAGTCGTTTATGTCGTTCATGCCTATTGCAATGTAGAAGCAAAATTTTATAGGCATGAAAGTTAAAACCTTTAAACGCTGCTTCAATAAAATCAAGATTTACTTGGCCTTCAAAAATAATAAAATTTTTATCTTGATAATTTTTAGTTAAATTCTTGACCCAATGATAAGTCATCGCTTTTTGCCATTCACTACCGCTACCATATATTTTAATCATTTCCGATTCTGCTGGGACGCCAATCTGGTCAAAATATAAACAAATGATATCGTTATCCGACAATTCTTGCTTTAGCGCATTAACCAGTGTTGTTTTACCCGCACCAGATGCACCCGAAATAAAAACAATATAGGGTTTTTGTTTAACGGAAAGTAATTCTTCTTTTGCGAGCGTAAGAATTTCGCTAACAAAAGAAGTCTTTTCGTTGCGATATTGATCACGATTATAGGTATGGCGTTGTGCAAGTTCATGTTTTAGATTTTCATATTGTCGCGCTGTTTGCGAATGTGTCCGTAAATAATCTCTAAAAAGAATTTTTTCATACCAATAATTTGAGCCAATTTCAACAATGTAAAGATGATGTGTACGTTTTTCCCCAAATGGTGGGACGCCTTTTACAAAAAACATTCGGTCGGGTACGGTATTTTCTTCCCAATATACATAATCATGGTGTTTCAATATATCTATAGCTGTTTGTCTTATTGCCATAAGCGAATCAACGCCAATTTGTATATCGATAATGGGTTTAGCATTGATACCTGGAATGGAGGTGCTACCCACATGTTGGATATCAAGGATATGTTGTTTAGGCAGTATTTCTGTTAATAAATTTATTTCGGCTAATGCTAATTGTGGCCATTGCGAATTATAGGGCACAACCTCTATGCCATCCTTTTTATAAATTTCATAGCAAGTAATTACTTGGTTTCGATGATTTATTTTTGCAGTATAGGTCATGCTGGCTTTTTCCAAAAAATGACGAGAACGACTATTTTGATGATGATCTATTCTTGCAATGATTCGGTGAATGGATAGATTTTTAAAGCCCCATTCAATTAGTGCGCGTGCCAACTCCGTAGCATAACCATTATCCCAGAATTGTTTTGCCAAGCAGATGGTGAGTTCAATTTCCGGTTGCATGTCTTGAAAATCAAGGTGAAATAGACCGGCTTGACCGACAAATGTACCACCTTCTTTCAAAAATACACTACACAAGCCAAACCCATGTTTTTCCTGATATGAAATAGAACGCGCTAATAATTTCTTTAAATCTTTATCTATTAATGAATGAACATAAGCAAGATGTTGTCTTACTTCAGGCTCGGCATATAATTTTTCTAGATTATTAAAATCTGATAATTCAGTAGGTTTTAGCAATAAGCGTTTGGTTTCCAGAAATACATTCATATACTATGCCAATTAATCTAGTGTTATTAGAATAATTATTCATTTAAATTCATAATTGAACATAATTAAATATAGCTGGAAAAATAACTACGGCAAATAACATTTAAAAGTTAATTAATAAGCATATATTATGCCATAGTGATACTCAGTTTTGTGAATCATAACCTTTATGATTATTAGTTGCCCTTATAATGAAATTAAGGAAATGATCAACATCAAAATTTGACACTTAATATAATCCTGGTTAATTTCAAAAAAGTCTATCCATAACTTAAATTTAGATAATTATTAATATCTAAAATTACGGGAGATGCAATTTTGATTGTATTGGCTTATATTTTAAGAATAGTATTAATCAATTAAAATTATAATTTTTATGTACTCTTGCAACCCTGTTTAAGATATGGTATTTGTAGTGAAATTATGGAAGCGATATATCAAAAAGTAATGTCACAATTGACTAATGGATGGTGAGTGAGACATATATTCGAGAAACATCGAAATACAAATAGCCCTTCAAGATTGATAACCTTTCTTTTTGTATACAATCATTTATTGCTTATTCAAAGTGCAATGAAGTTTGCCCTATTATTTCGTAAATTTTTGAGTAACAACGTTATTCATTCGTTACACTAGGAATAAGGAGAATCATCATAATGGTTGCCGCACTTAAGTCCAGACACGCGTCACCTTATGTTCAATACCATTTTACATAACGTTATAAGGAGTGTTTGTTATGCAATTACCATTCGAACTATTTGCCAGCACCGGTTTAGGCATCACACATAGTTCTTTAGATAGTGTAACTTTATTTCCCTCGCGAGTGATCAATTCCGGTAATACTAAAATAGCAATG
>CAYSGV010000374.1:0-2619 GCA_964430685.1 uncultured Gammaproteobacteria bacterium | reverse complement strand
AAAAAAGCTTATTAAATTCATCGGTATCTAAAGAATTTTGCACAATAACAGTTTCAATTAAAAGTTTAAGTTCAGTATTATTAGGCATTTAATTTCAACCTCAGTTGATAAGTGGAAGTAAAAAAACGGCACTGGTAAATAGAATCAATAAACCTTAAACACTATTTATATATTAAATAGCAGCGATAAACATAAATAATTTTGCCACACACAGTTAGTGAATGATAAGGTCCATCCTCAGACCAAATGGGCAAATATTCTTCTATATCCAAACTGACCAGCACATAAAAAATGTAAGTATATCAAAGAATTGGCGTCTTGCAAGAAGGCTCGTAAATGTAATATCATTTTCCAACTGAGCCAAGTTATTCAGTTATAATTGGCAAGAGATTGAAATATGATAGGTACAACAAGACCAAAGCTCCCCTGTAAATTGGGCTTAACTATTACAGGAAATTGATACTGCATTTGTTGAGCATGGCATCCGTCCAGGTTATTTCGCAATTAACGATAAAGCAGTTGAAGGGAGCTCGTATTTTAATTGTCGTAATGATTTAAATGATGAAAGAAATTACGTGCCTGCAGTAGTCTCAGGAACATATAATCTTACAGGAGAACATCATGCTTTCGAAAGTTTGAGTCTTTCACTGCATCCCAAGCAATTACCCTAGCCATCTTTTCAAATTGAAACAGCTGTATTGCACATTACAGATGAACTATCTTTCATGTTTAGAGTAGATGCGCTACTTATAAGTGATTCGTCTTTGTTATCACCTCCAACCTCAAACGGTTTAAATGTATGTATTTGCGGTTTTGTATCGCTGCATAAGGCGGCACAAAAAATTCGTAGCAAATATTATGCATCAACTAATTTGGGCCTAATGCCAATGTTGTTTTCAAGTAAATAATAATATTAGCCGTTTACGTGCAATTTCTTTATATTAATGAAAGAACATTTTTTGCTAATATATTTTTGAACTATAAAATCATGATCGTATTTTACTTCTATTTTTGAGGGGACATTGTATGATTAACTTTCTGTTGCAGTGTTTTTTCGGAAAAGTCTAAATTCATTTTTAATGAATCAAACTACTTTTAAGCAAATTTACATCATCTCTTAGCGTTGGGTGGTCTTTAAACTGCTCTGACAACCTTTGGATGGATTTTTCATAAGCATTTATTCTATCTTTAACTGGCTGTAATGCAAAGATGATCAAGTCATCGATAGTTAAATAGGTTACCAATAAATTAAGTAGGATTATTAATATCCAGATGTGCAGTCATAATTCAACGCAACCTAAATTAAGTACATTTCGCGTTAATATTCAACTATGTTATATTTTCATTTTAGTTATTAGGAGATCAACAAGATTTGTTAGGACACAAATCGACAAGAATAACTACCCATTATTCTTCCGCAGAGTTAGTAAACTTATGGGAAGCCGCGAATATGGTTTGTAATGTAAAAACTAGTGCTTCATTGACTTTATTAAAGCTTGAGAAAACTGTAAGTCACGAAAAATTCACGAACTCGAATTTCTGGGTACAGTGAATGCATGCTAACTTGTTGATTTTCTTGGTGGGCCCACTAGGACTTGAACCTAGGACCAAGGGATTATGAGTCCCCTGCTCTGACCACTGAGCTATGGGCCCGGCATGGATTAACCGGGCAATCATAAACAGAAAACGCCATAAGTTCAACTTATGGCAGGATATTTTGCCTATGCTTTGCACTCTTTGCCTATTATTCCATGCGTACAACACTGGTACCGTGGCTGGTTACTAGCTTTATTTCGTAATTGCCCCCGCTGGTCAGAGCATTTTCCAATTCGTGCAGCAAATGCGTTAACTTTGCATGATCAAATTTTACGTGGTCATTTTCATTATCAAAATCGATGGCATGTTCCATTGAAATAGTTGTGGCATAAACCGTCGCACACCAAACACCATTAGGAACATAGTCAATTTTAATATCATAGGAATTACCATTGGGCGCTATCTTCGGTACTTCCCAAGTTGCATGAATTTCATGATTTTTATCTGGTGATAAAATATCTTTATCTCCTTTCAGACAATCGACTATCCATTTCGCCAATAATGCTTTCACAGAACCAACCTCCATTTAACCTTACAAAGCTTTACTGAACTGTTAACAATAAATTTGTTAATTCAACTAAAGCCACAAAAAACATGCTAAATTCAACGTTTGCACTTTCATTTAACTTATCTTGTAACGATTTCCAGCGGTAATTAAGACGTGTATTTTTATTAATCCATTCCGAAATGAGCAAATTCACATCATTTTCTTTTATATTGCTATTGAGAATGGCTACTGTCAGTGATTTTTGCAGAATATCAAGTTGGTCACGCAACGTAATGCGTGCTAACGAATTCCAGTACCCTTCTAAACTAATTGCATTAAGTTGATCACGAAACCAGATTAAATTAAATTGTTCACCCACAGCAAAATATAAGGCTGCTGTATGTTCAAGACTAGAATTATATTGAGTGACCACTTCAGTTATATTCAATGCATTATACATGGCGCGACTACCAGCAATTCGTTGCGCAATTTGCATTGGCAAACCAAGCTCAACAAATTGCTGCGTCAGATTGTCG
>CAYSGV010000373.1:0-2628 GCA_964430685.1 uncultured Gammaproteobacteria bacterium | reverse complement strand
TTATTTTTGTATCCGTGTCTTGTAGAATATATTGTATTCGTTCATCTGGATATCCAGGTTCAATAGGGACATAGGCTGCTCCTGCTTTTAAAATAGCTAGCATCGATATCAACATTTCTTCGCTTCGGTCTAAACAAACGGCAACTAAACTATCTGCTTGAAGGTCATAACGATGAATTAGATAATGAGCTAGTTGGTTGGCTCGTTCATTAAGCTCTTTATAGCTGAGCTGAGTTCCATTACATAGAAGTGCAATTTGATGCGCAGCTTTCTCTACTTGCTCTTCGAATAAGGCATGAACCGCCTTATCTCTAGGATATTCCTTTTCCGTTGCATTCCAAAATTTGACGATTTGCAAGTATTGCGATTGACTTAAGTACTGTAAATTTTTTATCGTCTGATGCACATCATTTGCAACTTGCTCAAGCAATACTTTAACAAGCAACATCAGATACTCAATATGCTGTTCACTAAAAATATCTCCAGCATATTTTAGCTTAAATGTGAGGTGATAACACTTTTCGTCAATTGTAACTTCGAGGGAATAATCTGTCTTTTCGTTTGTTCCTAAAGGAGTTATTTTTAATTTTTTGTTATTATTCAAATTGGGGTAATTTTCAAAAACAAATAAACTATCAAATAATCGCTCGCCACCCTTCTGTAATTTAGCTAAACTAATATTGCTTCGACTATTAATCTCATGAATGTCTGCTTGGATATCTTTTATCGCTGCCAAAACGCTTTTCGTGCCATCATGGTCCACAATTAATGGCAACGTATTAATATACAACCCAACAGATTTTTCAATATCATCTATCTGTAAATTCCTTCCCGATACCGTTGTCCCGACAATAGTTTGCTGGCTACCGCCAAAGATACTTAAAGCTTTATGCCAGACATATTGTAATATCGCGTTTATTGTCACGCCTTCGGCTTGGCTTACTATTTTCAGCTGCTTATATAACGGGTCTTGAATGGTTAACGCTTCTTCTAAAGGCTTTGTGATGTGTTTGTATTCATTTATTTTAATATGCTTACAATTATCTTTTAATAAGCCACTCAAATCACCACGGTCTTCTATTTTCTTTATATAGCTTTCCCAATAAACCACATGATCACTACTGTGCTCCTGCAAATATCTCTGCGCATAATGATAGCCACGCTCAACAGATTCATCGATGGCTTCATTATTGATAAGTTTCAAATAGGTCTCATGAACATAATCAAATAATATTGGGTTACTCCAGCCGTCTAAGATCGCATGATGATTACTAAATAGACAGGTATATAAATCTTCTCTCTGCTTGATTATATAAACTCTGAATAAATTTCCTTCTTCTAAACGGAATTGTATTTTTCTATCTTCCTGTTGAATGGTTTTGATCTGCTGTTCTTGTTGCGTTAAATCTTCTAGATTACTTAAATCAATATAACTCCAGTTCAATTGGCCTTCTTTATCGATAATTTGAATTAATTCTTCTTCCCATACCAACCTCAATCTTAAGCTCGGATATCTCTTTTGCGCATAATGCCAAGCTTCTTTTAACTGCTCCACCTCTAGCTTTGTTTGATAGTGCCACAGCATTTGTACCCGATAAGCATCATCAATCTCACCTTGGTTCAGCGCATGATAAATAAAACCCTGCTGTAAGCTGTTCGCCAGATAAACACTCTCTATTTCTTTTTCTTTCTGTACCCGCTCTAAATAATCTTGGCTAATAATATAACCCACATCACTCGACGTTAAATAACTCCTCGATTGACTGATATTGTTCTGAATGATTTCTTCCAAGCGTTCTTGAAACAGTCCTGCTAATGCATTCGTTGTTTGCAGGGCTAATTGGCTGGCTATATGAAATTGCAGTCGACCATTGATGACCATACCATTTATATTCAGGATGTTTGGATCTTGATTGACTGAATGCACCGATTCACCACTCGACTCATTTACCAACCGCCAATCTTCCGCCAACTCTTCATGATCAAATTGGCCCAAATAATTAAAGCTGATGCGGGGTAAAGCTTGGTCCGTATAACCGATGAGTACACCATAACCTATACCTTTTGATGGGATTCGCCGTAAAGTTTCCTTGACCTGTTTGAGACTTTCACTTAATTCATCTTTTACGGTTAATCGTACCGGATACATGGTCGTGAACCAGCCCAGCGTCTGTGTGATATCTATATCTGCTGACAATTCTTCTCGACCATGACCTTCCAGCACAATATGATGCACTGACTCACCGGTAAGTCCCGTTAGGGCATACGCTAACGCTGTTAATAAAACATCATTGATTTGGGTGTGATAGGCTTGGTGACAATCGCGTAATAATTGCTGCGTTTGTTTAGCACTCAAACTCAATTGTACTTCACTTGTCTGATCGTTAACCACTAATTCGTTGAGCTTACTTGCATCATAATCTGATATAACTTTTTGCCAATAATCCTTCTCCTCCGCATGCCCAGCTGCATAGCCACTTACTTCCTCAACCCATTGCCGATAACTACTCCCCTTCAATCCTAATGCTTTTCCGTTATACAGATCTCTTAACTCTTCTATTAATATCCGCCAGCTCACCGTATCACTGATTAAATGATGCAATGCAAAATGTAACCGCGCACTACCAT
>CAYSGV010000372.1:0-2661 GCA_964430685.1 uncultured Gammaproteobacteria bacterium | reverse complement strand
AGAAAGTGGTACCGCCTGCACGAGCAGTAATGAAAGATGATATGGAATCACTGATCCATCATTTTAAATTATTTACCGAAGGTTATTGTGTTCCTGCCGGTGAAGTATATACAGCAGTTGAACATCCTAAAGGAGAATTTGGCATTTATTTAATTTCTGATGGTGCCAATAAACCTTATCGTGTCAAAATTCGCGCCGCGGGCTTTGCACATCTTGCTGCCTTGGATGAAATGTGTCGTGGCCACATGATTGCTGATTTGGTAGCTATATTATCAAGCCAAGATATTGTGTTTGGGGAGATTGATCGTTAATGACTGAAGAAATAACAAAAATAGCATTATCTGCCGAAATTTGTCGTGAGATTGATGCTTGGGTAAGCAAATATCCGCCAGAACAAAAACAATCGGCAATTATTCCAGCTTTGCTGTTGATTCAAGAAAGCAACAACGGTTGGTTAACGCGTGCGCATCTCGATGCAGCAGCAGATTATTTAAACATGCCACATATAGCTGTTTATGAAGTTGCAACGTTTTATACCATGTATGATCTTAAACCGGTGGGACGCAATAAAATTTGTGTGTGTACCAATATTTCTTGCCAATTAGCGGGCAGCAATGACGTGATGTCACACATACAAAATCGTTTAGGAATTAAGGTAGGCGAAACGACTCAAGATGGTCAATTTACATTAAAAGAAGTTGAATGTTTGGGAGCATGTGTGGGGGCGCCGATGATGCAAATCAATAAAGAATATTATGAGCATTTAACGCCAGAAAAAATTGATGAAATATTAGCTCAATATCATGAGGGGCGTAAATCATGACGATGCAGAACCAAACAGACGATGTTACGAAAAAATATCAACTTAATTTAATTTGTTTTCGCAATTTACATTTACCCGAGCCCTGGTCAATGGCTACTTACACCAGCATTGATGGTTATCAAATATGGCGGAAAATTTTACGTGGTGAAATAACTAAAGAACAAGCGTTGAATGAAGTAAAAACTTCAATGTTACGTGGTCGCGGTGGTGCTGGTTTTCCAACAGGATTAAAATTTAGTTTTATGTCACCGAATATTCCTGGGCAAAAATATTTACTCTGTAATTCGGATGAAGGTGAACCTGGAACTTGTAAAGATCGCGATATTATGCGTTATAACCCACATCAGTTAATTGAGGGTATGGCCATTGGCGGTTGGTTAATTGGCGCGACAGTGGTTTACAATTATATTCGTGGTGAATTTTGGGAACCCTTTGTTCGTTGTGAAGAAGCGCTCAAAGAAGCTTATGCTGCGGGATTACTGGGTAAAAATATTCAGGGTTCGGGAATTGATTGCGATATTTATAATCATCTCGGTGCCGGTGCTTATATTTGTGGTGAAGAAACAGCGCTGATGGAATCGCTTGAAGGTAAAAAAGGGCAACCTCGATTTAAACCACCTTTCCCAGCAAATTATGGTTTATATGGCCGACCCACCACAATTAACAATACCGAGACATTAGCTTCATTGCCGTTGATTTTAAAAAATGGTGGTGAGTGGTTTTTGAAATTAGGTAAACCCAATAATGGTGGTTACAAAATTTTTTCAGTGACTGGGCATATTAATAAGCCGGGAAATTATGAAGTACCGGTGGGCATTCCATTTAAAGATCTTTTGGCCTTGGCTGGTGGTTTGCGACCGGGACGAAAATTAAAAGCGGTTATACCTGGTGGTTCTTCAGCACCTGTATTGACAGCAGAAACCATGCTCTCCCTCGATATGGATTATGATTCACTTGCTAAAGCGGGTTCAATGTTAGGTTCTGGCGCAGTCATCATCATGGATGACACTACAGATATGGTGAAAGTATTGGAGCGGATTTCTTATTTCTATTACGAAGAATCTTGCGGCAAATGTACGCCTTGTCGTGAAGGAACGGGTTGGATGTGGCGTGTGATTAATCGAATTAGATCCGGTGCAGGAAAACCAGAAGATTTAGATTTATTGACCAATGTCGCGAATAATATTATGGGACGTACCATCTGTGCATTAGGCGACGCGGCTGCGTTACCCGTAGAAAGTTTTATTCGCTTATATCGCCATGAATTTGAGCACTATATTGTGCACAAAAAACCAATTCCAGAAATTGCAAATCATTAAGAAGTAGGAACATTCATGATCAACATCGAAATCGATGGTAAAAAATTACAGGTTCAACCTGGCACTATGATTATTGAAGCTGCTGATGAAGTGGGCATTGCTATTCCACGTTTTTGCTATCATAAAAAATTGTCTATCGCTGCAAATTGTCGCATGTGTTTGGTTGAAGTTGAAAAATCACGTAAACCATTGCCCGCTTGTGCAACACCGGTAACGGAAGGAATGCGTGTATTTACTGCGTCGGAATTAGCGCGTGAAGCACAGCGTTCAGTCATGGAGTTTTTACTTATTAATCATCCTTTAGATTGCCCGATTTGTGATCAAGGCGGTGAATGTGAATTACAAGATGTGTCACTGGGTTATGGTGCTGATATTTCGCGTTACAGTGAGTCAAAACGATCCGTTGATGATGAAAATTTAGGACCATTAATTGCCACCGAGATGACGCGTTGTATTCAATGTACCCGTTGTGTTCGTTTTGGTGAAGAAGTTGCTGGGATTCGTGAAATTGGTGCTACC
>CAYSGV010000371.1:0-2680 GCA_964430685.1 uncultured Gammaproteobacteria bacterium | reverse complement strand
GCGTGACAATTTTATGAGCGCCACGGAAGCCAAGGATTATGGTCTTATTGATGAAATTCTAGAAAAACGTACAAAAGGCGCCAAAGAATAAACGAGCAATAATGTTTCTTTAGTTGCTCAAATGCCCAAATCAGTAATACTTATACTAAAGATGCAGGTGAAATTTAACTATGAGGTGGGTTGAAATTGTAGTTTTTGGTCATATGTAATGCTTGATAAGCATTCGATACGAAACCCAACTGAGCTGTGATGCTGGCAGGGATAATTAGAAAGATATTTATTTAATTTATTCGAAAATGAGGTTTTGAATCAATGAGTGACGAGGATAAAACTGGTCAAGGTAACGAGAGCAATAATGAATTGCGTTGTTCATTTTGTGGCAAAAGCCAGCATGATGTACGCAAATTAATTGCTGGTCCCTCGGTATTTATTTGTGACGAATGTGTCAATCTGTGCGTTGATCTATGCAAAGATTTTATTCACACCGAGTCTACAGACGACAGTCGTAAGGGTATTGCGCAATCATTGCCCTCACCTAAAGAGATTACTGAAATCCTGAATGATTACGTCATTGGCCAAAATTATGCAAAAAAAGCATTATCCGTTGCTGTCTATAATCACTACAAACGATTAAACAATCGCGTGGTGAAAACGGATGATGTGGAATTAAGTAAAAGTAATATTTTGCTTATTGGGCCTACAGGCAGTGGTAAAACCCTCTTGGCTGAAACGTTAGCTCGATTACTTAATGTTCCTTTTACAATTGCAGATGCAACAACATTAACTGAAGCGGGCTATGTTGGTGAAGATGTCGAAAATATTATCCAAAAATTATTACAAAAATGTGATTACGATGTAGCAAAAGCACAAAATGGCATCGTCTATATTGATGAAATTGATAAGATTTCCAGAAAGTCTGAAAATCCTTCGATCACCAGAGATGTTTCTGGTGAAGGTGTACAACAGGCTTTACTGAAATTAATTGAAGGTACGGTTGCTTCAGTGCCTCCTCAAGGCGGGCGCAAACATCCACAACAAGAATTCTTGCAGGTTGATACGTCAAATATCTTATTCATTTGTGGCGGTGCTTTTGCTGGACTTGAAAAAATAATACAAAATCGCACCGATCAATCCAGTATTGGTTTTAATGCAAAAATGCGCAGTCAAAAAGAAGAAAAAGAAGTGAGTAAAATATTACATGGCGTAGAACCAGAAGATTTAATTAAATATGGTTTAATCCCAGAATTTGTTGGTCGCTTACCTGTAGTAGCTGTTTTAGAAGATTTAGATGAACATGCGTTAATTAAAATTCTAACTGAACCTAAAAATGCACTAACCAAGCAATATAAAAAATTATTTCAAATGGAAGGTGTTGAACTCGATCTGCGAGAAGACTCATTGAAAGCAATTGCGCATAAAGCAATGGTGCGACGAACCGGTGCACGTGGATTACGTTCGATTATGGAGCATCTACTTTTAGATTTAATGTATAACTTACCCTCGATGACAGGGGTAAAGAAAGTGGTGATTGATGAGGCGGTACTTAAAAACGAAACAGAGCCGTTATTGATCTATGAAAATATAGAACAAAAACGTGCAGCAGGCGAATAATTCACCTTGGGTGTTCGAAATTGAATACGCCTTATATATAATTTAACTGACAAGAGGTTAACATGGCAGATAAAGCACCACCAGCTGTAGAAAAACCAGCTTTGCTGAGTGAAGAGAATCTAGACATTCCAGTAATGCCATTGCGAGATGTTGTGGTATTTCCTTACATGGTGATTCCACTTTTTGTTGGTCGACAAAAATCAATCCATGCATTGGAAACAGCGCTCGCACGTGATAAAAAAGTATTATTGGTTGCGCAAAAAAAATCTTCCGAAAATGAACCCAAGGTGGAAGATATTTATGAATATGGAACACTGTCAACCATATTGCAGTTACTGAAATTACCTGATGGCACCATCAAAGTGTTGGTAGAAGGCTTAGAGCGGGCGCGTGTTGCACAATATGAAATGACGCCTGAAATGATTAAAGCAAAAATAACTTTAGTGCCAGCAGTGACCACGCAGAGTCGTGAAATTGAAATATTAATGCGCACTGCACTTTCTCAATTTGAGCGCTATGTCAAAATCAATCAAAAGATTCCTCCAGAAGTTGTCACTACTTTATCCAATATTGAAGATGCTAGCCGTTTAGCTGATACGCTGGCTGCACATATGCCACTTAAAATTGAAGCCAAACAGCAATTACTCGAAATGGAAGATTTGGTTAAACGTTATGAAATATTGCAACTCAAGATTGCGCAAGAATTAGATATTATTGAAGTCACCGAGCAAGTGAAACAACGTGTGCGTAAGCAAATGGAAGACAATCAACGTGCTTATTATTTGCGCGAACAAATGGAAGCTATCCAAAAAGAATTAGGTGATTTGAATGAATCAGTTGGCGAGTTGGATGAATTAGAGAAAAAGATTCGCGATGCGAGCATGACTAAAGAAGCTGAAGAAAAAGCGCTGTCTGAACTCAATCGCTTGAAAAAAATGCCACCCACTTCAGCAGAAGCCAACGTGGCGCAGAATTTTATCGATTGGCTTGTTAAGGTGCCGTGGAAACAAAAAACGAAAGTTGCTTATGATTTGAAAAGAGCCAAAGAAATATTGGATGCAGATCATTA
>CAYSGV010000370.1:0-2710 GCA_964430685.1 uncultured Gammaproteobacteria bacterium | reverse complement strand
AGCATTTTTTAGTTAATCCGCAGATCATTACCCAGATTGTGGATGCCATCAATCCAAACGAATTGGATCATATGGTTGAGATCGGCCCTGGTTTAGGTGCATTAACCAGTGCCATCGTTAGCCGAGTGCAACATTTGGATGCCATAGAACTGGATCGCGACTTGGTACCTATCTTGGCAAAGAAATTTTCTACTTTTCCATCATTTAGTCTTCACCAAGCAGATGCCTTAGCATTTGACTATGCTCGCTTGACGCAACAGTTGCATGACTTGCGCATCATCGGCAATTTACCTTATCAAATTTCAACGCCATTATTGTTTCATCTGATACATTATGCACCCTACATACGCGATATGCATTTTATGCTGCAAAAAGAAGTCGTTATGCGCATGGGTGCGGAGACAGGCAGTGAATTCTATGGCCGATTATCAGTTAATGTGCAATATCACTGTTTTGTGGAACCCTTATTTCTTGTTGGACCCGATGCCTTTGATCCACCACCGCGCGTTGATTCCCAAGTAGTACGTTTAATCCCACATACGACTTTACCGGCACGGGCAGCAGATTTTGGCTGTTTTAGTGAGATTGTACGCACTGCCTTTAGCCAGCGTCGAAAAATGCTGCGTAAAAGCTTGAAATCCATGGTGCAAGCCGATATGTTAATAGCTGTAGGTATCCCACAGGAGGCGCGTCCTGAGGACGTGAGTGTCCAACAATTTGTGGCATTAGCGAATTTAGTGGGCCAAAAGAGTGTGATTTAAGCTTTTTTTAAGCTAAAAGTTCTACACTAAAATTAGGAATAAATTGAAAGAGAGTTCATTATGGCATTAGACCAATATGATTGGGGCAGTTTCGCCGCTTCTTCAAATCATATATTGAATCGCAAAGAATCGTCGGTGGAAACGTCATCGGGGATGGTTGCTGATGTAAAAGCAACCGATGCATTTATGGGTCGCCATACAAAAACGTTATTGCAATTGAGATATGATGAAGATCCCTGGCATTATTTCGCAGCAGCACAAGAACGTGATGCAATCGGTACGATGAGTGATCTCCAGGGCCTCATGAAAAATATCAATGGTGCACATTTCGATCGCAATCGTTTCCTTGATCAAACAACTCGATTAAACAATCTTTATCAGAGCATGCAACAATATCAAGCAAGACAGAATATGCAAGGTAAAGATGATCGCGATGATTCACGATCAGAATTACTTCTCCGCATTGAAAAAATGCTGCAATTTGCCAATAAGCATGCCGTACGTTTGAATCCAAAATTTAATCCGCCACGGCCAAGTTAACGAATGTCTATTACTTCAATGGTAAAATAATTTGTGGCTGTTTACGCAATAGGTGATGTTCAAGGTTGCTATCAACCATTAATGAACTTATTAGAACTGATCCAATATTCTCCTAAGCAAGATCAATTATGGTTTACTGGTGATTTAGTAAACCGTGGTCCGCAATCTTTAGCAGTATTACGTTTTATAAAAAATTTACAGCCCACACCAATTGTCGTACTAGGCAATCATGATCTACATCTATTAGCCATCTATCATCACAGTCAGTATTTGAAAAAAAGCGATACTTTACAAGAAATTTTAGCAGCACCTGATGTAGATGAATTAATATTTTGGCTGAGTCGAAGACCGTTATTACATTTTGATCCGGATTTAAATTTCGCTATGGTGCATGCCGGTTTACCACCACAGTGGAGTTTTAAAGAAGCGTTACAGCATGCACGTGAAGTTGAGCAGTTTTTACAGAGCTCGCAAGCTGCATTTTTCTTTCAACATCTTTATGGCAATGAACCTTCATTGTGGGATGATGCACTCACAGGTTTAGATCGTTTGCGTTTTATTGTGAATTGTTTTACCCGATTACGTTTTTGTGATGCACAGGGTCGTTTAAATCTTTCTAATAAATCGGCATTGCCGCTAAATTCAGACGATATTCCTTGGTTTAAAATAAGCTGGCGTAAATCGATATCTTCTCGAATATTATTTGGTCATTGGGCTGCATTGATGGGTAAAACAAATGAACCAAATGTATATGCATTGGATACTGGATGTGTGTGGGGTAACCAATTAACAGCGTTGCGCTTAAATGATTTGCAAATATTTCAAACTGCTTGCGGCTAACTATGCATTGCAAAAGGAATTGGCGTAGCCCCCGCTCTGGGTACTTGTGGTGATGATCCGCCTGCTTTTGCTTTTTCTGGGGATGATGGCGGACTGTGATTTGGCGTTACAACTGGGGTGCCTACAGGGCTACCCGAGGCGGAGTTACTAGGACTAGCTGATGAAGAGCGTCTAAAGTAACTTAAAAAGCTGCCGCTGATGCCGCGCATAGTTCCCGCAGGGCTACTACTGGGGCTTGGCGTACCTTCACTGGAACTACTGCTACATGAGCTCTCATCTGGACTACCTCGTAATGTACCAGAATGACTTCGGACCGGACTAGCATTGCGACTCGAGTTTCGACTGCTGGTAGGGCTTTGCCATGGACTTGGACAAGGACTGAGTGTTGGCGTTTCACTGGCTGACTTCATTTTGAGTTGTGCTTTTATATTTTCGGTGACAGAGTCTATTTGCGTGATTAACGCCAGATAATTAATTTTTGCTAATGCTTCGGGATAATGTTTCTTATCAATGTAGGTCAGCAATTGTTGTTTGGTAATTTTTAAAAATTCAATAAATACAACCAAAAT
>CAYSGV010000369.1:0-2714 GCA_964430685.1 uncultured Gammaproteobacteria bacterium | reverse complement strand
CGAAGTAGTTTGAAGAGGAATTTCAATGCCACGTGAACTGTTAACACCGCGCTCGATTAGAGTCCAACAAGTTGGACCCAATATTGCCCATATTACCTTTGAACCACTTGAACGAGGTTATGGTCATACGCTGGGTAATACTTTACGGCGAATATTATTATCTTCAATTCCTGGTAGCGCGATTATAGAAGCGCAGATTGATGGTGTATTGCATGAATACAGCACCATTGAAGGGGTTAATGAAGATGTTGTCGAAATTTTACTTAATTTAAAAGGCGTTGCACTTAAAATTCATGGTAAAGAAAATGCCCGCCTGCGTTTAAACAAAAAAGGGCCAGGTATCATTACGGCAGGGGATATTGAATATGATCACACTGTTGAAATTATCAACCCTGATCATATAATTGCCCATTTATCTGATAAAGCAGAAATTAATATCGTTATGAAAGCAGCTGTTGGACGTGGTTATGAGCCTGCTACAACACGTATTAATGGTGATTTTGGTGAGCGCGCAATTGGCCACTTACAATTGGATGCCTTATATAGCCCCATTCGTCGCGTATCTTATAATGTTGAGCGCGCACGTGTTGAACAACGCACCGATTTAGACAAGCTCGTGATCGAATTGGAAACAAATGGTGCCATTGACCCTGAAGAAGCCATCCGTGTGGCTGCTAAATTACTACGTGATCAATTAGCAGTATTTATCGATCTGGAACATAAAGACGAAGAAAAAGCTGTTGAGCAAGTTGATCATATTGATCCTGTTTTATTACAGCCAGTTGATGTACTCGAATTAACGGTACGTTCTGCAAACTGCCTCAAAGCTGAAAATATCCATTTAATTGGTGATTTAGTGCAAAAGACAGAAGTTGAATTGCTGAAAACCCCCAACTTGGGTCGCAAGTCATTAACTGAAATTAAGAATGTGCTCGCTGGGCGCAACTTATCATTAGGTATGCGTCTGGAAAATTGGCCACCACAATCGCTGAAAGATAAAGAAAAGGCGAAAACGAATTAATTGTGTGAATAATAGGTAAGACAATGCGTCACAAAAAGCTAAGTAGAAGATATAGTCGCTCCAGTGCACATCGACAATTGATGTTTCGTAATATGGCAACATCATTACTGCGTCACACTGCGATTAAAACCACGGTTACCAAGGCCAAAGATTTGCGGCGTATTATTGAACCTTTGATTACCTTGGCTAAAGTAGACTCAGTAGCGAACCGACGTATTGCCTTTGCTCGTTTGCGTGATATTGAAATCGTGAAAAAACTGTTTAATGAAATAGGCCCCCTCTATAAAGATCGCCCTGGTGGCTATTGCCGCATTTTAAAATGTGGTTTTCGTGCTGGTGATCGTGCCCCCATCGCTTTTATTGAACTGATTCAAGAAGACAAATCGTAATTCCATCAGAGACCCGTAGCCTCGATGGAGCGTAAGCGGAATCGAGGGTCCATCTTGTGATCCTCAATTCCGCTTATGGCTCTATTGAGGCTACATCATTGATATTCAGTATAATGTTTAAGGCAGTTCCATAGTAGCGCGGACTTAGGAGCTCCTGCTCCGTGTACTCGAACTATAGGCTTTTCCACGGACACGTCGCTTGTGCTCCTAAGTCCGCGCTATGAAAACTAGCGCAATTTTATAAATACTCTCGTTCCATCATGTAGGTAGGATAGAGCGCCGTTAGGCGCGAAATCCGACATAATATTCCAGCTTTGTACCCCCCGCTGAAGCGTAAGGGAATCGAAGAGGTTAAATTATTCTTTCCTTAGACATTCAAAGGCATTATAATAATGCATATTTGCATTAATTTATCTTGATTCAACCTAGTGCAATAGGCGTTTTCTTCTGCTTTCATGTAAAATATGATTATCTATAGCACAGGTTTGGTCCAAACAGAGTTAAATCATGTCCTATACAGTCGATGATATACTAGAAAAAATAAACGATGAAGATAGCCTCTGGTTATTTAGTGAACCCTTTACTCAGGAAGATATACCTGTATTAATTAAAACACTCAAAAGATCAGAATGTAGCAAAATAACGCGCATTAATTTCGATAACACAGAAATGGACGATGCAACAGCCACTGCATTGTTTGAAGCGCTAAGTTTAGCGACAAGTGAATCGCCAAACTTTCCAAAATTAAAGTTGATTACTTTATCTGACAACCAAATAAGCTCTGATGGTGTGATTGCTATAGTTGAAATTTTACAAGACAAACATCTTTGCCTGCATGAACTGGATTTAAGTTCTAATCAAATAGACGAGCGTGGTGCAGCAGCATTAGCAGGTGCACCGCTTTCTGTATTGAATTTGGCATACAATCCACTTAACGCAAAAGCTTATGCAGCACTAGCGAAAACGCAAACACTGCAAGAATTAGATTTAAGAAGAACCATTCAAGACGATACTTTGACTATTTGCGATTTAAGTGATGTAGCCACCCGTGGACAAACAGGTACTATACAACCTAATAAAGTGACCATCACAGAAGCAGACAAAGGTGTCGCTCATTTTCCACAGAACACCAGTTTGGTAAGCTTAACGTTGACAGATAATCACCTCACCGCCTTTTCTTTTCAGATATTAGCTGGATGGCGAAGTCCACAATTACGTACACTAATTCTCAACAATAACAAAGGTGGTGATGCGGTTAGGCTGTTTAAAGACCATCCGACATTAGAGACACTGCATGTAGAAAA
>CAYSGV010000368.1:0-2716 GCA_964430685.1 uncultured Gammaproteobacteria bacterium | reverse complement strand
GTGAACCGGTATTCGGTGCATGCCGATATGTGCGCAAAGAATGACCATCAATAATCGCTTGTGATAATGCATTCAGTATTTCTTGTTTTGTACCACCTAACATTTGCGTGGCTAATCCAGTGGATGCAAG
The DNA here is from genome assembly GCA_964430685.1 of uncultured Gammaproteobacteria bacterium. GTDB lineage: Bacteria > Pseudomonadota > Gammaproteobacteria > CAYSGV01 > CAYSGV01 > CAYSGV01. Next base: position 2,586 of record CAYSGV010000368.1, on the reverse strand, counting down.
TTTCACTAAAGCAACATGATCAAAACCAATTTGATTAAAACTATTGTGTAAGGCAATGATCCCTTGTATTTCATATGCTTTAATGAGAGCAGTAAGTAAGTCGTGCATGTTGATGGGTGTGAGCGTTTTTGAAAATAATTGATTTCTGCGATTACGAAAATCACTCACGGCTAATAATGCACCTAGATTATCTGATGGATGCCCCCACTCTGCTGCCAACCATGTATCATTGTAATCTAGCCAACGAATGGTGGCACCAATATTAAATGCAGCTTGCACTGGATCCAATTCATAATTTGTACCGGGTACACGCGCGCCTTGTTCAATGCTACAACCAGGAACCAATGGACCTAATAATTTCGTACATTCAGAAAAACGTAATGCAGCGATCGCACAGCCCAATGCATCCAGCAAACAATAATGGGCAACTTCATAAGCTGTTGCGCTGATGATTTTAAAGTCGCAGATGTAATCGGCAATGGCGATTAATTCAGGTTCAAAGGGAAGAGTGGGATTATTATCGCTCATAATTACCTATTTATTTTAAATTTCATGTCATTCATGTATATGTTAGAAAAGCTCACAACTTTTTCTTTTTCTGTCATTGCGAGGGCTTTCTACCACTGCGTCGGGAAACTCATACAAATCAATGCAGCCCGTGGCAATCTCCTGAATAGTACTTCGTAGTTGGAGATTGCCACGGGCTGCATTGATCTTTAAGTAATTACAGCCCATAGGTAAACGCCCTCGCAATGACAAGAGAAAAAACGCTTGCCATGACAAAATAAAAACTAATTAAACCACTTCCTTTGCGCCGTAGCGTTGCACAATATAATCTTCTAATAAAACGCAAAATTCATTAGCGATATTATCACCACGTAAGGTTGCAATTTTACGGCCATCAACAAATACCGGTGCAACTGGTGCTTCACCGCTGCCTGGTAAACTAATGCCAATATCAGCATGTTTACTTTCGCCTGGTCCATTCACCACACAACCCATCACCGCAACATTCATTGAGGCCACGTCCGGATATTGTTCCCGCCATTCGGGCATTTTTTGACGTAAATAAGTTTGTACTTGTTCTGCTAAATGCTGGTAATAATCACTCGTGGTACGCCCACAACCTGGACAGGATGAAACCAATGGTGCGAATGAACGAATGCCCATGGTTTGTAATATTTCTTGGCAAACGATGACTTCTTTGGTACGCTCGCCACCTGGTTCTGGCGTGAGTGATGAACGGATCGTATCACCTATTCCTTCTTGTAATAAAATGCCCATAGCAATTGAAGAAGCGACAATACTTTTACTACCCATACCCGCTTCGGTTAAACCCAGATGCAATGCATAATCACCACGTTTAGCCAGTTCACGGTAAACAGCAATTAAATCCTGCACGTTGCTTACTTTACACGCTAAAATAATTTTATCTCGACCCAAACCTAATTTTTCCGCAACCCCCGCGCTGGCAATGGCTGAAACTACTAAGGCTTCGCGCAATACTTCGTGCGCAGAAATAGGATGCGTTGCTTTGGCATTATCATCCATCATGCGTGCCAGCAAATCTTGATCCAAACTACCCCAATTCACACCAATGCGCACCGGTTTATCATATTTCATTGCGGCTTCAATCATCATGGCGAATTGTTTGTCACGTTTATCACCGAAGCCCACATTGCCTGGATTAATGCGATATTTGTCTAATGCTAAGGCGCAATCTGAAAATTCATTCAATAAACGGTGACCGTTATAATGAAAATCGCCAATGATGGGTAAATGTTCATAACCAGCTTGATTTAATCGCTCACGTAAATGCGGAACTGCACGCGCCGCTTCCTCATCGTTGACCGTAATACGCACCAATTCTGATCCAGCATCGGCTAAGGCAACTGTTTGTTTAAATGTTGCATCGACATCAGCGGTTTTCGTATCCGTCATCGATTGCACGCGAACGGGATGATCGCCACCAATTCCTATACCACGTACCATTACTGGTATGCTGGCACGACGTTTAATGACATTAGCTGCTAAGGACATAATTATTTCCTCATATTTTAGCGTTTTCTTAATTGAGATAAGGCCCTCATCCGCCTTCGGTACCCCGCGAGAAAGAACACGGCACAGGCTCTTCTCCCGCAAAAGAGCGAGAGAAGGAATTTTAACACAAATTATAAACCTTTTAGGCTTGGCGGTCTTTAATGGGTAAAAATGGTCTTAAATCTGGACCAATATATTCTGATAACGGCCGAATCAAGCGATTGTCTGCGCGTTGCTCAATAATGTGCGCTGCCCAACCTGAAGTACGCGCAAACACAAAAAGGGGCGTAAACATATTCGTTGGAATACCACAAAAATGATAAACCAACGAACTATAATAATCGACATTGGTAAATAACTTTTTGCTGTCCCAAGCCACTTTTTGAATGCGCTCAGCTACTGCATACATATTGGGATTGCCTGCTGCAAGCGCTAATTTTTCAGCCCAAATTTGTATAATTTCTGAGCGTGGATCATGATCTTTGTAAACGCGATGACCAAAACCCATCAATTTTTCTTTTCGTGCAAACATATTATTAATTTCTT
>CAYSGV010000367.1:0-2743 GCA_964430685.1 uncultured Gammaproteobacteria bacterium | reverse complement strand
GATAAAATTGACTCGTTATTATCTTTTTCTTCGTGCTCTCAGCTTCAAGCTCAGCGCGTAATAATCTTAAATTAGTAGCTAGAATTTGAAGTTTTTGTGGCCATTTTTTGTTTTGCGGTAATAGCGATTCTGCTAATGCAAATATTTGGCTCACTGTTGTATTCGCATCGAATTGTTTACAAACGCTTCTAAACTTGGACTGGGCCGTTGCGAAATCCGTACTATAGAAGGGCAGCATGTGTTCAATTAAACCAATTGTATAATTTTGCCAATTAATTTCTCTTAAACAATTTAATGGTGGCGCATCTATCCCTATCGCTACATCCACATTTTTACCCACAGATTCAAGTTGTCGCACTGCTTCAGTCAACAGGAAAACACCATAGGACCAACCAATTAGATAATATGAAGCTCCTTGCGGTACAATGGCTGCGCGATGTATATCATCTAAATATTGAGCTACTTGCTGACCCAGTGTCATGACATTTGTCGAAAGTTCCCTAGGCATACGAATAACATAAATAGGTTGCCAAGGATTCAATTTGCAAATTTCAGAGACCATATCAATATATTGCCTCGGCATATCACCCGTTATGGGGTGAAAAATTAGCCAGGGGCTCAAATGCTTTTCACCCTGATTTAAGCACTTGATATGCCCAGGTAGAGAATTTCTTACATTTTCCTGACCGATTTGCATCGCTTCTGTATGTAGACTTACTGGCATACATTTATTGACTTGTTTGTCAATAAACTGTTCTAATGCTCTGAGCGTCGTAGCAGCAATTTCAAACTGATGGTATGTCTTTGTTCCCACCAGCTTGGTTTCTTTATGAGTATAAAATATGGCTAAGCTATTCCAATGCATATATTGGCAGAAATGTAAAGGTACAATTTTACTTGATTGGGTTAGAGAATCATAATTACTGTCTGTCGATAATGTCCACCAATGTTGATTGAATTCACTATCGTTTATACCCAAACGATTTGCACTATTATTAAGCTGTATTAGTGTTGATTTTAGTTGTTGATAAAATTCTGCTACAGGCAATAAACTGCGTTTTAATTCATAATTAAACCACTGCATGAGCCAAATTTCTTCTACTAATTGTTCCGGCTTTAGTTCAAATGGATAATGTTTACCCTCATGGGCGGGCGGAAGTATAGCGCTATACCAATTTCTTGCAGCAAATAAGAATTTATTATTACCGTTTAACAATTTTATATTAGCTTGCAACCAGCGCATACGGTCATCATGAATAGAAGATTCAACATCATCCAGTAACCATAAAATAGGCTTTGCTGCGTATGCTTCTCGTAACCAGTCCCATTCTTCATCAGTTAACTTCATATATATTTGTAGATTATTCTGCTGATTAGTTAAATTAGCACATGAGATATAAATGCAAATATCGCCAACATCAGTAATCTGGTTAGCTAATTTTTTTAATGTTTGTGTTTTCCCGCAAGCTGTCCCAAAAAGCCAATAACTATTCGTTGATTTCATGGTCTCGCACAATTCAGGCAGATCGACATGTTTACTACCAGTTAAATTTGCTGGAACTTCATGTGCAGGTATATTCTTTACAACATATTGCAGGTGTGCAGCTAATGCTTTAATGCGATAGCGTTGGCTAAAATGTTTGATACTGCCATACCAATTCACAGCACTATTCTGTGTAAGCAAAATAAGCTGACATTGATTAGCAAAAATTGTTTTTAATACTTTATTTGCAAAAGAAAATACTTGTTTATTCTGGCAGTAAATTACTATATTATAATATTCAATATGTTGTAGTCTACGAATTTGTATGGCAACTAATTCAAGATATTGTTGTAGCAAATATTCATTATGATAAAGTCTGGATGGCATGATGCAAAAACGGTATATTTGCGTGTCAATTAAAATATTTGTCAATACAGTATGATCCACCAAGCTCCCAATTTCAATTAAAAAACATTGTCTATCGGCTTTTAATTTTTTTGGTAATAGATGCTGGCCTATACTTGCTTGATACAATTCAATGAATACGGCCATGGCTTTCAAACTTCTGTGTTGCCATAGCCCGTTTAGAAATGCTACCGGGATGGTATCTGTATGCACAGTATTACTAAAATACTTTTCCCAAACTTTACTAATCAATATTCTGAAACGTAATGAATCGCCACCTAATTCATTAAAATTGGTTTCTAGAGGATAACGTAGGATTAATATTTCCGAGCTGCTATTTTGTGACCATGGTAAAAACCCCTGTAAAAAATTCATTACTCCCGTTTTATTTGGTTTAATGACTTCAATTGCCCTTTTTACATCTTGCGTAGAACAGTCTTGTAGTATTTCAATCCATATCTGTTCTAATTCATCGATTTGCTTTGTTCTCGGTTCGATGGGTGTATGTCTATTTAAAATCACTGGTCTGGGATTGCACATTGCTAATCTTTCTAAATCGTAATGTGTTTTTGCACGCTCATTAACCGGCGTATGATCAATCCACCAAAACATCGTTGGTTGATAATCCGAAGTTTTTAATTGTTCTTGCAATTGACTCGTGACTTGCGCCTCATCAAATTCATTGCGTTTCTCTAGAAATAACATCACCACATTTGTATGCTGGTGCTTATTCTCTGGTCGCCGGTACTCGACTGCAAGTGCATTTTTTATTCCAGGGCATTGCATATACAAGGTCTGTACTTCATCTAAACTCTTCCAGCCACCATGGTATTTGAAACGACGGTCCAGACGCCC
>CAYSGV010000366.1:0-2752 GCA_964430685.1 uncultured Gammaproteobacteria bacterium | reverse complement strand
CATTGGCTTATTGAAATGTTTCTCGATCGTTAAAGCATAGTTTGCTAAGGTTTGCACTTCTTTATCATTGATGCAAAATCGATTACGTTCCTTTTCTTTGACTGCAATGGTTTTTATTGAAGCATTCGGAAATTGGCTTTTTGCATAAATCATTTTTATGGCTTTTTCACCGAGGCTACGTTGTAAAATTGCACATTTTTTTTGCGACAGTAAAGGTTTATAAACCGTAAATTCATCTGGAATAACACGCCCTTGTACAAGCGTCTCACCCAAACCGTAGGTAGCCGTTACTAAGATGACTTGATCAAATCCAGATTCTGTATCGATGGTAAAAATTACGCCACTGGCACCTTTATCACTACGTATCATTGGCTGAATACCAACAGATAATGCAAATTGCATATGGCCCAAACCTTGGTCTTGCCGATAAGCAATAGCACGGCTGGTAAACAAAGAAGCATAAACACGCTTAATTGCCTGCAAGAGATTAGCTAGCCCTTTAATATTTAAAAATGTTTCTTGTGCTCCAGCAAAAGATGCAACGGGTAAATCCTCAGCCGTTGCAGAAGACCGCACTGCTACTGAAGCATAATGAAGTTGCGCATAAACCGAAGCAATTTCTTTTTCGAATTCAGGAAAAAATGGCGCTTTTAATATTTGATTACGTATTTGTGCACTTACTTTATTAAGCGCTGTCACATTATGAACATTTAACTTCGCTAAGGATTTAACTATTTTTTGATCAAGTTGGTTTTGTTCTAAGAATTTGCGATAAGCCATTACCGTTGTTGCATATCCAGTAGGAACTTTTATACCTAAGCGAGAAAGGTTTTGCAGCATTTCACCTGTGGCTGCATTTTTTCCACCTACAAGGCTAACATCTTTTGCGCTGACCTTGTTTAGCGCAACAACATATTTCATTACTTAAATCCTTTTATACATCTGCAATATGAAAGTGGCATAATTACGATAGACGTGAACCTAAATCTTTATCTGCATTATCGCCTTGAATCAAATGTGTTAATTCATCGCAATAAACAATCTTATTATCCAATATCACAAAAAATGCGAATACTTTCATTTCAGCCGCTTTACCATCCTTTTTAATCGCGCGTGCCGTATGCAAGGTCATTACTTTATCTCCATCCACGAACATCTGCTGAAATTCTACTTTTATTGATTGTAATGCTCTCTTCTGTGCTTTCATATGGGCAACAAAATCTGCAAATTTGAGTGTCTTACCATCTACCTGTTGGATATAATTTTTCGAAAAATATTTTTCATATGTAGCATCACTGACATTCATATTTTCAATTACTTCTGCAAAAGCTTGCTTTAGCAGTGCTTTTTTTTCTTGCGCATGCATTTGTTGCGGTGCACTTAACTGTTGCTTTACAGTAACCTGCTGATGTAAGGATTGGGCCGTTTGTGACGTGGCCGCTGTTGGCTCTTGTGATGATGAATTTGATCCACTGGTTATTGGTATAAAATTGGCATAGCTTGAGCTGAGAGCCAAATAAGCAAATGATGCTAAAAGTAATTGTTGCATACGATTCATTAAGTCAATCTCCATATATTTAATAGGCTGGTCATAGCTGTGAGATAAGATTCTAATATAGCATAAAACTATCGCGCGACTGACTAGAATCTGCTGTTTATCAGTATTAGCAAAATCCAACCCTTTTATGAGATGGCGCTTTTGGGAGCAACTTTCCGGCAACCTTCGGCAAGCTTTTCCTAAAATGGAGGGAATTTCATTAACAAAGCTTAAAAGAATTCGAATCTTTGCTCAGGAATGCCCCAATTTTGAAAAAAGTCCACATCTGTGGACCAGTTGCCCTGGGGTCATATTGGAATATTATTGCATTGAGTAAAAACTCGAAAGCAAGGAATTTGTCATTTGAGAAACGCTGGAATATGGCTGGTCTCGTTCAACACTTGAAATGCAAATTGGGGCTCATGTACTCGCCAGCGCTTCTTGGCGTCTTCTTCGATATTCTGCGATGGGTAATAATTTGCCCTCTGGCACAAGGTCGATAAATAAGATGCCATAGACATGATCGGTTTCATGTTGAATGATACGCGCAAGAAAACCTTCGGCACTGCCTTCAATCAATTGGCCATGAAGATCATAAGCACGATAAGAAATTTTTTTATAGCGTTTAACCGGGCCCGCCATTTCTCCTACCGAAAAACAAGCTTCATAATCTTCATGTTGATCACTACCAATGGGTTCATAGCTAGGATTAATCCAAATTGATTTCGGCATGGATTGCGTAAAATCAGGTCGCCACTTTTTGTATTCAGGATTTTCTGGTGCGGCAAAAACGATAACTCGTTTGGAAATGCCAATTTGCGGTGCCGCTAATCCAGAACAATTTTGTTCTTGATCGAATTTTGCTTCTAATATTTGAATATCATTTATATCTTCTGGACACAATGGAAATTGCAACACTTGCGCAGGTTTTCTTAAGACAGAATGTTCTTGTGGTTGCGCCACATTAATCACTTCATAGTTGGGCAGCGATAGAGTATTTATTGTGCTCATGATTAACCTTTTGATACTTATATTAGTTAAGAACAATCCAGTTATTTTAATGGAAACCGCAACACGCAGCAATTATAAATGGACATTTGACAAATTACGTCAATGAGTCAACAATTATTGTGACTATACCATATAATAGGTTGGTATTAACTCAACCAAGAACGCAGGAGCGTTACAGTGGCATTAAAAACGGATGTATTAATT
>CAYSGV010000365.1:0-2754 GCA_964430685.1 uncultured Gammaproteobacteria bacterium | reverse complement strand
ATTACTTGCTGGGATAAGCCAAGTATAGGGACCAGGCCATGTTGCTTGCGCGCGACGAAGACAAATAGTAGATACTTGGTCCAATGCCACAAAAGGTTCTAGTTGTTGCCAATGTGCGGCAATTAACAATAAACCTTTATTCTCTGCTCGCCTTTTTATTTTGAGTAAGCGTTGTATGGCAATTTCATTATTTGGATCACAACCCAAGCCATAAACTGCTTCGGTGGGATAAGCGATGATTCCACCTTGACGCAAAACCATCGCTGCTCTCGCTATATCCTCATTACATAAGGGCACAGGTTCCACCGGGTTTACCTACTTTATTTACCGTTTCGGTAACAGTGGATGGGACATCAAGTAATAGATAGTTATGTTGTATGGCAGCCATTTTGGTAAACTCGAGCATAAGACCGGCCATTGTGATCGGCGTTTTATGCTCACGTAACGCAATTTCTAACGCTTCCCAAATAGGCTTGCGCTGTTCAAGCAACGAGGCATCCTGACTTGATGCTCTCTGTAGCAATTGACTTGGTGCTGGACCATTCTGTTTAGTCTGTGCGCCATAAACTAATCTGAAATTAAGTAATGGACTTAGTTCCTTAACCCAATATTCGAATTCCCGCGACACTTCTCTTGCGTATGTTTCAAGTTTTTTAGCTTCCGCTGGTGATAGCATCTTGGCATGGGCTTGATACTTTTCAACAACTAGGGTCGCGTCGTAAAGCAGGAGGAATGCTCGAACCCGGTAATCACCTTTTGATCGCTGTGCTTCTGGTAACCCGAAATTAATGACATTCCATCTATCATACAACCGAGCCGCTTGGATAACAGTCCTTACCAAGCCTGCTGGGACATCTGCTTCATCATGCAACGCTCTAGCCTTCCCGTATAGATATTCTGCATAAATATATAATTTGCGCAGAAGGGTACATCGATCTTGATCAGTTGTTGGTATTGTGTCCAAGGGATTAAGTTTTTTAAGTTTTTCATCAAGATTTTTGTCTTGTAACCCTTTTAAACGTTGCACAGTAAGCCAGGCTATTTCAAATATTCTATCTAGTTGCGTGTTATCTCTTGATTGGCGCATTCTTTCCCTTGCACATGCCTCCAGCAGATCTTTTAGTTCACTAGCAATCCCTTGATGAACAGGCGCCATGAAATGAGCTACTGCTGTGGAATGGATTGTCGTATGAAGATTTCCATCATCTTGCACAGGTACATCCTTTTCAACGCCAAAATATCTTATCAAGTCCTTCCTGCGTGCTTCCTCAAAATAGTGCGCGTTACTTTGGGTATCAATATAAAAAATGTCATCATTAGTAATAAATGGCAATGGAATGTGTGTTGTCCGTTTCACATCCTGTTCCACATTAAAAATAGTAGGTAATAGCTGTAAACAAGCAATCGGTTCCATGTCGCTTAAGACAAAACCCCTAGGTTCCATATTTAGAATATTAGCCGCAATAAGGTAGTCAAATTGTGCTAACTTAGAATTGTCTATTAACGTCTGTAATTCTTGCTCCTGCCTTTCTATCTGTCTTCTAAGTTCTAATATGGGATTCAAGGCTTCAATAACCCGTTGATCCACTACTTGTCCTTTTGCTTGAGTTTGAGTTATGAATTGGGTCAGTGCGGCTTCATCCGCAGCTTTCTCTTCTAAATCTAATCTTAACAATTCAAGCTCTTGACGTTTTATTTCTATATCTTGACCTAAATTCTCTTGTAATTTTCGAGTCCCCTCCGCATGGTCTGAAACCTTTCCAAAACGTTTTAACCTAGCCACAACATCTCTAATTCTTCCTAAATCAAATGGATATTGAGCAGAATCACCAAGCTTACATCTTTGAAAAAACGCCAGTTGGCATTTGGGATCTTTACTCAGATTCCTAACCAGAAATCGTTTTTTACCCGCTTCGTTGCCTTCCTCTTCAATAACCAAAGGGATAACGCCAAGCGCTTCAAGCATCGCAAGCATTTTTTTATATCTTGATTCATTTTCTTCGGGGGTCCCGGTGCCATGATATTCTTCACGCACTGCATCCCAAAGAACATCCATATTAAAGACTACTATTTGATAGGCTGGCATTGTTATTACCTCATTTCGTTATATGTTTATGCTGCTCCTGTCTTTGGCCTAACAACCACTTGTAAATAAACTAACTTATTAATAATTCACTTACAAACGTGCAAGTTAGGGACAAAGAAAAGTGGTTGAATTATGATGGAAATTCAATGCTCTCGTCAAGTAGGCAATGCACACACGCCCATATTATGTGCTTAAAGGTGCTACACCAGCTAAAACCCGTTATAATTTTTTTATCAGAACAATGAGTTAACCTTGGATATGTCCTTATGATGAATCACGCAAATTCGTTTATAAAATCGGTGCAAGAATATCTATTGGCTTGGCAAAACCAAATCTGCACAACCCTACAAAAAGAAGATGAACAATGCCAGTTTACTGAAGATTGCTGGACCCATGCCGGTGGGGGTGGTGGCATAACCCGAGTAGCTAGCAACCATCCGATTATAGAAAGAGCGGGGGTAAACTTTTCACATGTGCTGGGTGACCAACTTCCAGTTAGCGCCACAGCCCTACGCCCCGAACTAACCGGTCGACGCTTCCAAGCACTGGGCGTTTCTACGGTTATTCACCCGCGCAATCCTTATGTGCCTACCACGCATGCCAACTTACGTTTCTTCATCACTGAAAAAAATGATGCTCAACCCATCTGGTGGTTTGGTGGTGGTTTT
>CAYSGV010000364.1:0-2765 GCA_964430685.1 uncultured Gammaproteobacteria bacterium | reverse complement strand
CATCCTATCCCACTTCATGGGCGTGTCAGCCGACTCTTTACCAATGAGGGATATGGCTTTATTGAAACGGCAAACAAACAGGAATATTATTTCAGTATCAGCAATCTTACTTTGCCTATTTATGAACAATTAGCCGTTGGCCTGTCTGTACAATTTATTCCTTCTGTTGCTGATTTTGGCCCACAAGCCATTCGCATCACAGTGGGAAAACATGGGGAACCTATACCGGAACAATAATGCAATCGGATATAACACCAAAACTTATTTGCCACAAAATATTACGTAAATTACCAAACCGGAGAGTGGTACTCTCCGGCCTTTGGAATCAAATAAATGTCGTTGCCAAAATATTTTTTCATCCGCAGAAAAAAAGCCGCGATTGTGCCAGAGAAATAAAAGGACTTTTATTACTAAAAGCCACGCCAATCAAAACAGCAACACTATTACAACAAATGCAAACACCCTGCGGTCAAGGGCAAATATTAATTTACAAACATTTGCAGCCTGCAATGAGTGTAAAAGAATTATTCGCCATACTTAATGAAGAAGAAAAAATTTCGCTGTTAAAAAAGTTAGTATTCATTCTGGTGCAATTACATCAAGCCGGACTTCTGCATACGGATCCACACTTGAGTAATTTTTTAGCACACCAAAACGACATTGTTTTATTGGATTATGCCGCCATCAAACAGCATCGCAGTGGCAAAGCGTTGTCGCGACGCAGGAGTTTAGACCATTTAGCTTTTTTTGTTGCGCAATTTAGAACAGAAAGTTCATTATGGTCAAAACTCATTACCAATCATTATGAACATTTGCGCAAGATGAATTTCACTACCCAGGAACTCAATTATTTTAATCGATTGGTTAATAAAAAAATTGCACACATGCAAAAAAAAGTCCTTGCGAAAATTTTTCGTGAAACATCAACATTCGCACAGATTAAATGCAAAAATAAAATTGGCAATTGGGCAAAAGCTTATACTTCACCTGAATTTAGCCAATTTTTAGCAAATTTTGATCATTATCTTGAAAACAACAGTATTTTATTAGAACGTACCGGAACGACCAAAGTGGGTTTAATTTCAATTGCGCAAAAGAATTTTTTATTAAAAAAATATCAGCCCCGAACCTTCATCCAGGCACTCAAAGCACGCCTGCATCACGCACCTGCTTATTATGCATGGTTACACGCACATCAATTGCAATTTCTAGGTCAATCTACATCAAAGCCAGTAGCGTGGTTACAGCACAACCATGGCTTGTTTAAAAGTTGTAGTTATTTTTTAGTTGAGTATGAGCCGTAATAAACCATTTGCGATAGCGCTCCATTATTTCCCTGTTGCTGTAAAGAACGATTAATACTCAGAATTAAGAAAAACTAGGGTTATATGCTTGTACAACTTTACTATCAATATAACCCTGTCGCCTGGGATTGGCTGCTGGCAGATGACGAAATAGGCTATGCTGACCTATATGAAGTTTGTCTGTTCGAGATTGCACAGTTACACTGAAAACAGTTTTGAATACATAAAGTTCATCAAGTACTTCACTAACTAGTAAGTTACAGGCTTGCTCTGGATCGCTAGTGGCTTTACGCACCTTATTCATAAGCAGTTTCTCTAATTCCTCAATAGATTTAGTGGCCTGTTGTTGAATTCCAAAAGCAACAATATTTTTATTTTGTTTCCAAAGAGGATGTTGACAGAATATTTCGATGTCACGTTTTAGCCAAAAATGAGTCAATAAGCATTGGCGCAATTTGATGTCTTCGTTATAATCCGAACCAAACGCCATAGCCACATAAATTAAAAGCATACTATAAGCATTATCTAATTTTTTGTAATCATTTTCACTTACATCAGCATTGCGTTCTATTTGCTCGAGTAATTGTTCTAAAGCGGTTCGATAATTTTGGCAAAGGCGGATAAATAACTGTTCACATTTTTGCAGTGCACGTATTGCGTTATGAATAGCCTCGCCTACTGCGATGACTTCATCAATGTCGCTCATTTGCCGCTCAGGGTTAAATTTATAGTTTGGGACATTTAATATAAAAGCGATTAATTGTCTTGCACCTTCAGCCCATGCTTGCGGGTTAGCTACACGTGTTAATCGCAATGTTGGTACAAGATGGTTTGCATAACATAATAGCATATTAATGCTACCATCGATTCCTGCGGATTTAACACGATCACATATATTGTCTTCACTGCCGAACTTATCAATATCCCCAGCGATGATATTGTCACTAGCTTGACGATTAGTCCAATATATAAACGCCTCATAGAAACTTTGCCATCCCCCTTCGCTGATCTGATCTTTTCCTGCAACAAGTCTCCTTTTTAGACCATCCTGAAAACGGTGAAATTTATCTTCATAAAGTTCTTTGAACCTGTCATCCATCGTTGCTTGCAAAAATGTAGTTCGCTGCTCAATAGAGCGCACGGTAATACGTAATTGTTCTAATTGGCCATTTAAATGACGAAATTCTCGCATAACATCATAATAGAATTGATTGATTTGCGCTGTCATCGAGCCTAAAATTTGTTCGATGCGATCAAATCTAGTATTGATTTGTATAGCTAATTGGTGAATTTGTGCACTAATTTGCTGCAACAGTTGTTGATTTTGGTCTTGGCCAGATCCAAACAAGCCGCCCAGAACTTTAAATGCACCTAAGATTGAACCACCAATTGCAACATAAGGTGCCAATGGACCTGCAACTGCGGCAATTTTACTAAAATTAGCTACATGCTGAGCGATGT
>CAYSGV010000363.1:0-2770 GCA_964430685.1 uncultured Gammaproteobacteria bacterium | reverse complement strand
TATTCAATAACGAGTAATAATGTACTCAAATATTATTAATATTACTATAATATTTTACTGCATCTAAAATTGGACATAATTTCCTCATGATGACGGGCAGAGAAAGTTTTCGTAGGTTGGATAAAGCCTCCTAGCAGAAATCCAACGGTAGATTTACGATTGCATGTTGGATTTCTCCAATAATCTCGATCCAACTTACTAAATTAACCCATTGTGTTTTAAGAGTGCATCTATCGTTGGTTCGCGACCACGAAAAGCGACAAATAATTCCTTGGGTTCACGCGCGCCGCCTTGTTCTAAAATGGAATGTAAAAAATCGGCGCCGACTTTAGGATTAAATAATCCTTCTTCTTCAAAGCGAGCATAAGCATCTGCGGAAAGAACCTCAGCCCATTTATAACTGTAGTAGCCAGCTGCATAACCACCGGCAAATATATGACCAAAACTGTGTTGAAAGCGATTGAACGGCGCGATTGGATCAACTGCAAATTCTGATCGCACACGATTTAACAGCTCTTGAATAAAATTTGTTTTTCCTATGTTGTATTGCTCGTGCATTTGGAAATCAAAAACACTATAGATAATTTGGCGTAGCATGTATAAACCCGATTGGAAATTCTTGGCTTTTTTTAATTTATTTATCATCGTGTCAGGTAATGGTTCTTGTGTTTGATAATGGCCACTGATTAAATTCAAAACTTCTTTTTCGTAAGTCCAATTTTCCATAAATTGACTAGGTAATTCCACTGCATCCCAGGCCACACCTGCAGTGCCCGATACAAAAGCCGCATCAACTTTAGTTAAGATATGATGCATTGCATGACCAAATTCATGAAATAGCGTGAGTACTTCTTCATGATCAAATAATGCAGGTTGTGAACCAACAGGGTTGGAAAAATTACAGACAACATAAGCAACAGGAGTTTGTATTTTATTATCATTCAGTATTCTTCTGCCCACATACTCATCAACCCAAGCGCCGGAACGTTTTTGTGGTCTGGCGTATAGATCAACATAAAGATGTCCGCATAGATTCTGTTGTTGATCTTTTACCATAAACAAACGTACATCTTGATGCCAGGCATTCGCCGGAATAATTTCTTCAAAAGTAATCCCATATAATCGATTGAGTAATGAAAATAATCCGGGCACAACTTTTGTTTCAGGAAAATAAGGACGCAGCTCTTCTTGTGAAAGAGCATATTCATGTTGCCGTAGTTTCTCACTATAATAAGATATATCCCAAGGCATTAATTCTTGTGTGCCATCGTATTCTTTTGCATACTGTTTTAACTCCTGAAATTCGTGTTCTGCTGCTTTCTTGCTGCGTAATCCCAGATGCGAAAGAAATTCATTGACCTCAGCGCACGTTTTCGCCATTTTTGTAGCCAATGACAATTGCGCATAATTTTCAAAACCTAGCAAAATGGCGAGTTCATGTCGTAATTGTAAAATGTTGTCCATGACATTCGTGTTATCCCATTTCGGATTTTCACCTAAATCAGAAGCACGGGTGTTCGAAGCATAATATATTTCTGCGCGTAAAGATTGCTGCTCCGCATAGGTCATAATGGCTTGATAAATGGGTGGGCTCAATGTAATGAGCCAGCCGGATAAATTTTTTTGCGCGGCCGCTTGTGCCATTTGTAAACGTGCTTGTTCGGGTATGCCGATGAGTATTTTTTCATCGGTGATCTGTTTTTCAAATGCATTGGTAGCATCCAATACATTTTCTTCAAATTGATGTGTGGTATGAGCGAGTTGTTGCTGAATTTCCCGGTAACGTTCTTTTTGTGCAGGTGGTAAATGTACGCCGGCTAAGCGAAAGTCACGAAGCTCATTATCGATGACTTTTTGTTTCGCTACACTTAATTTTGAAAATTCAGTTGATTCACGAATAGACAAAATGGCTTGATATAACGGTTCGTTTTGACCCATTTCCGTAAAGTAATCACTGACTAAAGGTATGCATGCATTATAAGCGGCTCGTAATTCTTCTGTGTTGACGACGGCGCATAAGTGACCAGCGAGCCCCCAAGCACGTGCGAGCTGATCGGTGAGTTGTTCAATGGGCGACATTAAATTATCCCACGTAAATGTGCGCTGTGTTGTTAATAGGGAATTAATTTGCGCTCGATTTTCTTCCAGGATGGCATTAATTGCGGGTAAAAAATCATCCGCTTTAATTTGGGTGAATTTCGGTAATCCTTGTAAGGTTCGCAATGGATTTATATTTGTATTTACTGTATTAAGGTCATTCATTGTGTGTCAGCCAATCCTTTGGTTTTAAAAAATACTCCGTTAGTTTTGCTTCCGGGCTATCTTTCTCTGGTTGATAATTATAAATCCAGTGTACCGGTGAAGGTAGTGAAACAAGAATAGATTCTGTACGTCCACCCGATTGTAAGCCAAATAAAGTGCCACGATCATAAATCAAATTAAATTCTACATAACGACCGCGCCGGTAGAGTTGAAAATCTTTTTCACGTTGACTATAGGTTTCGTTTTTGCGTTTAGCAAGAATAGGTTGATATGCCTTAATGAAACAATCGCCCACGTTTTTCACAAATTCAAAGCAGCGTGCAAAATCAAAAACATTTAAATCATCGAAAAATAAGCCACCAATACCCCGTGCCTCTTGCCGATGTTTTAAATAAAAATAATCATCAGCCCATTTTTTATATTGTTGGTAATAAGGGTCGCCTAAAACTTGGCAAGCGGTATGTGCTTGTTGATGCCAGGCCCGACAATCTTCAACATAAGGATAATA
>CAYSGV010000362.1:0-2784 GCA_964430685.1 uncultured Gammaproteobacteria bacterium | reverse complement strand
GGGCGAAGGCTGCAATATAATGGTGATAGAATTTATGAATCACTGCAGCCGAAGTCCTGGGAATCCAAAATAATTTTACTTACGGAGTTTATGGTCTTAAGTAAGTTAGATTCATCCTGGATTCCCTGGTCTTCGGCCGTATCATTCAATTGCTTTTTCTAAAATATTTTTCGGCCTACGCCAGGGAATGACGTAGCTATGTAGGTCGAGTTTCGAGCCTAGCAGCGCCCTACTAACCTATGTAGACTATGTCATTTATTTCTTACCCGAATGGTCGTATAAAGTAGCAATCGGCACATCAAGCAAGTGATGTAAGGAGTTTTCCGCCTGAATAAGTAATTGCCGCAAATGTTGCTCTGCTTGGGAAAAATCATGTTCGCATGGAAATTTCCATGGCAGTAAATGATAAAGTTCGAGCAATGTTAATGATGATAAATCACGACAGAGAATATAAGTCCCTTCTTGGGTAACTTGAATGATGCCGACCTTTAATAAACAAGAAAGTTGCTCATCTGGCTCAATTTCATAATGACGGCGATCATGAGCAATCAGTTCAGGCAATGTTAAACTTTTACCTTGTTTTTGTGCATTCCAAAAATAATGTAGCCAACGATATGCATGTAAAAATGGGTGCAGTGGTTTACCTTGTCGCACATAATAATGCATCGCAACAACATGACTTATTACTGCGCCTAATAATACAATTCGCCAAAATATATAAAAAAAAAAAAAAAAAAGTGGTATGACTGAAAGCGTCCCATAGAGTAATTGGTAGCTAGGAAAGTATGTCACGTACAAGCCAAAAATATATTTCGACAGCTCAAATAAAATTGCCGCAAATAATCCCGACCACATGCCAGCAAGTTTGGGAACATAGCAATTGGGTACAACGATATAGAGCAATGAAAATGCCAAAAAACTCATCATGAAAGGTGCGAATTCTAATAGTGGTTGCGTTAATCCCAAGGTGGTGGCAGCACCTGCAATAGCAGAAAAAGACCAGAGATAGGAACTGATGGCAATGCTCATTCCGATAAATATCGGTGAAAAGGTCAAAACTGACCAATAAAGTAAAATGGTTGCTAGCCCGCGCCGATGTATGGTTACTCGCCAGATGGTATTCATGGCGCGTTCAATGGTATGCATCATTAATATGGCGGTGATAAATAAAAATATAAGCCCTATAGCGGAAAATTGGGTAATTTTTTGGGCGAATTGCTGAAAATAGATTTGCAATACGTTTCCTGTAGCGGGTACAAAATTTGTAAAGATAAAATTTTCCACACTTTGAACAAATGATGCGAAAATTGGAAATGCAGCCATTACCGAAAGACTGATGACCATAAAAGGCACTAATGACAATAAAGTAGTAAACGTCAGAGCGGTTGCACGATAAGGACAGTCATCTTTAAAAAATCTAAAGACAATATATTTGCATAAGCTCAAGAAGGTTCGTGTTTTAGCAATTAATTGTCCATTTCTTAGTAACTTTATCACTAGCGCTCACCCGCTGGTTTGTGTTCAAGCCCTTCGCTTAAGTTTATTGATAACTGTGGCATTTGCTTAATAAATACTTCTTGTGAAGGATACGGTGGCGTAATTCCCGCAGCCATAAACCGCTCCCATAAGATAAATAACACTTTTGAACGGACTTCTAAACGTGACCGATGCTTGGCCATATTGATATAGTAGTCAACCTGAAACTCTAGTAAACAAGTATCCATGTCCTTTAACATCACTTCTGCTTCAGGTTGCAACAAAACTTCGGGCACTGTGGCTATGGTTTCAAGTATTATTTTTTTAGCAATATTTGGATCATCAACACGACTTAATTTAATGCACACAACAGTACGCACAATCGTATCGTGATGTGTCCAATTGGTAAATGATTTAGAAAATGTTTCAGAATTGGGCACAATAACTTCCATATGATCCCAAGTGTGAATAGTCATGGCGCGCATTCCAATATTACGCACTTGGCCTTCATAACCACCAATTGATACGTAATCACCTTTACGTACCGGACGCTCAATCAATAATAAAAACCCGCAGACAAAATCATTGGCTAAGTTACGCAAGCCAAAACCGATACCAACTGCAAGTGCACTAGCAAGCAATGCTAAACTTTGTAAACTAATACCTAATAAATCGAGCGCGACAAAAAATCCAATGATCACAACACTATATTGACTAAATACGGATAGTGAATTACGCAAACCAGGATCAGTGACTTTTGCATAGAACCAGCGGTAGCTGAATTCACGCATCCAACGCGCAATCCAATAAAATAAGGCGACAATGATAAAGAGCTTAGCAATACTATGCAGCGAGATGACACTATCGCCGATCGTAAATAATGGATAATTGGTAATAGCAATCAGTTGGCTAATAATTAGTGAATTTTCTTCTAGGTCGAACAATCGTACTAAAATGAAAACAGCCGTAACAAAAAGTATTAATTGTAATACACGAGCGCCTGGTTTA
Source organism: uncultured Gammaproteobacteria bacterium (assembly GCA_964430685.1). Taxonomy (GTDB): domain Bacteria; phylum Pseudomonadota; class Gammaproteobacteria; order CAYSGV01; family CAYSGV01; genus CAYSGV01. The sequence continues at coordinate 300 of CAYSGV010000362.1, read as the reverse complement.
ACTAACGCTGCATACCAGAACCAACCGTTTTTTGAACGACTAACTAACTTGGCAGCAAAAATCTCTGTTAGTTCATTGATAATGCTACGTATCAATAAATAAGTAATAAAGACGATAATAAATAAAGCCAAGTATTCAATGATTTTCCATGCTAGATCTACGTAACCATAAAGTCCTAATAGTGCAGAAAAGATCAATAGAATTGGGATAACTAAATTCAATAAGCGGATAACCCGCCATAAATAAATTAAACGATTTACAAAATAAGGAGCGATAATGTTGGGAAATATTTTCCAGCCT
>CAYSGV010000361.1:0-2820 GCA_964430685.1 uncultured Gammaproteobacteria bacterium | reverse complement strand
TTTGTAATGATGCGCGAGCTTACCGATGATCTAGAAGAAATACTCTATGCTATCAATACGGGTAATCGCAACATCTTACAATACTTGGAAAAAATAGAAGCACGCATTGTACTGTTAAGTCGGCAGATGCGCATTGCAGTTGACGCACTTTGGTTGCGTGATCTGTATAGAACCATTCGTGAAATTGACCATGCCATTGAGCGACGTGGTAATTTAGCGCATTTATCAAAAGAACAATTTAATACCTATGCCAATACACTCGTGCAATGGCTGATGTTTGAAACGAAAGAACCCTTAACCAATGGTGCATTTTTACATGCGCCAAATTTAGAACCTGAATTAATCAATAATATTCTTAGTGGCGATGGTTCTGAACACTTAACCAGCATGCAACATTTAACTGGCTATCTATTTGCCTATTATCGGCAATTATTCCCAGATGCAAAAGAGGTTGCAACAGAACTCTTTAATCCTGCTATTTGGTTAGAGGCAGCTCGGCGTTATTTTACATTGCTTGAACAAGTGAAAGAAGAATTTGTTAATGATCGTGACCCAGAGGAACATGAAAAACAAAAAATTGTTGAATTAGGCAATGGTTTGTTACAATTTTATTCCAAAATACAAAATAATGATGGCCTTTTTATTAGGTTATTAACAAAGTATCGTGAAGAAATTGATCAATTACGTCAGCGCGCGAACGAGGTCATTGAACAATTAAAACAAGGTCTTTTATATCATAATGAACTCTATACACCCAAAACTCGTGCTGTTAACAGCGAACTATCCACACAATACGAAGCAGTTTACACAAATTTAAACGTAGCAAGTTGGTACCCAACTATGCCGCAAGCAACCTTTAATAAAAAAGGTTATAACAAACAAGATGGCCTGGAAATTGGTCAGTGGAACCAGATGTTAAGCCCGGGCGGTAGAGTGAATGTATTTTTTAATACTTATCTACAAACTTTAGCCAGTGAATTACATCGCTTGCAATCTGGTCAAAGCGCCAATAGTCCTTTGCAAAGCGAACATGATACCACAGCAATACCACCTCTTGTACCGTTTGTAATGATTGCAACCAGCAGTGGGGATATGCCATTACCTGCATCCGTTTTATTCGCTAACAGCCACCAAAATATAGTAATCCCCAAAGACATATTAACTGTAGAACGATTAGGTATCGGTCGCTTAGAATTTAGAGCGCAAGCAACATCATATAGTAGAACCTCTGCTGGTTTTAATGTGAGCGGCCATTGCATCATTGGCAAAATCGATTATCCATTTTTCAGCGCTCGCTTGGTCGCGTCAAACTGTTATGACGCTGCGGTTAATGAAATTAATGGTAAATGTTTATCAACTTCTGGTTATGGTGATGTTTCTATACCATTTCAAGCGCACACGGATCCAACCATGGCCAAAATATACATAATCAATGGTTGGTCAAGAGTTGATCAAATCAATTACGAAATTGATAGCACCAATGCGCTCAGGATAAGCGAGGAACTAAGGCAAAATCATAAAGAAACTTACGATGAATTATGTAAACAAGGTCTGGAAAAAAATTTAGCACACGCGTTACGAACAAATCCAACAGCAAACCGCACTGCTGAGATGACAGCATTCATTGCCTCTACATTTAAGGTCGACAATTATTATCGCTTAATTTATGTATTTGGACTGATTGCTGGCTTTAATCAAACAACAATGAATGTAATTAAACAATTAATTAATCGTGGTACAATTTTAGATTGTCTTGATTCACGAATCTATCCCCGTACAACTATAGCTGACGTACTGCAATATTATTTGACGGAAGTATCTAGCACAGTATCAACACAACCGCAAGGAGATCCAATACCCCGATTTGCATACCTACGTTCATCTATTATTAGCGCAACACAACCAACGCTCAATAGAAATATATTACGCCTTACCAACCCCACCCATTATGCCTTGGATCATCTTTTATCATCAGTCCAAATTGCACCTGTAGCAACTGATCTCGTTAGCGAGCTAACTTTATCAAAACCCAAAAATGGCACACTCAATGCATTATATGACCACCTTTTTTATATTGATGCACAAGCGCGCTATGTTGCAGGCGAAAGAGAATCAACATATCTATTAAGTGGTTTAGAATACACCCCGAGTCATTATTTCCAAGGGAAAGGAGGGGATAACGCAGTTTATTTTCATGAGCATATCGTGCACGCAGAAGAGGAAGTACCAGACGCTAAATTTAAAGCTTTAGGCATTACCCGCAGAGCCATAACTACATTCATTCAAACGCAAAGAGCAAATGCACGCTATAAAGAAAGATTAGCATTAGAAATCTTAACCATGTTTTTAACCGCGGGGGGCAATTGGCAGGTACATTCAGAGCAAGAACAAGCTATTCTTTTAGCTTATGTCGATTTAACCGGTCACAATTATGATTTTTTTATTGATTACAATAAAAAGATTTTAAAAGAAGATAATGCGGCTTTCTGTATCTATTTAGCACAAATCATGCACAACTTATTTTATCAGGTAGAATTATGCGGCTTACCAAATATTAATTTGACCGTTCCGCTTGAAAATACACAGCAGTATATACAAACATTTATTGATAGATTTGCATTAGCCTTACCTGACGACAAAAAATCAACTAAATATAATGAATATTTGACAAGGTTTATTACCTTCTTAATCCAACCTGCAAATAATGAATGGCTAACTCGATTTAACACATTGGTAGCCGATTTCAAATACTTCTTTGACCAGTTTTTGGTTTATTGTAAAACCGACACATGCTTTCTAAATTATTTAGCTCATTTTATT
>CAYSGV010000360.1:0-2867 GCA_964430685.1 uncultured Gammaproteobacteria bacterium | reverse complement strand
TAATACCATGGCTAAACGAGAAGCAGTGCGAAATTATTTATTCAGTCACCAATATGAAATTGCACCCGTTACTATAGATTTTTCAGATTACGAATGGAACAATGGTTATATACGATGCTTACGCCAACAAAACCAACAAGCAATTGATTGGTTGGAAAATAGTTTTATTGATCATTCATTAGGTGCACTCGCTGTGGCACGTAATTGGTCGTGGCGTTTATTTGGTCGTGATATTAAATATGTTCTACTCCTTCACTTTACTTATTTTGATGCACATATGCTGGATCAACTGTTAACTGCTTATGAACAAGAAGGGGTTACCTTTATTACCTTACCAGAAGCATTAAAAGATCATGTTCATCGCATTGATCCGCATCTTGCGCGTGAAAAACATTTTACTTTTTTAAACCAACTTATTTTAGCGCGTGGTTTAAAAGATAAGAATGATGCCAAAGATATTTATACTCGCATACCATTCCATGAGTTGCGTAGTATATGTCGAAAATAGTGTATGAAATTTAATACAATTATTTTGGTGCTAATGAGCCTTGTGATGATGTGCCACTAGCTGGCGCAAAAGTCATAGCTTTTTGTACGCATGTGTTTAAATCTTGTCCTTGCATTCCAGCACAGCTTGATAATGACGTTTGTTGTGGCGGAGGATTATCAATGAATGGTGAAACATTTGGACCTGCTGTGGAATCTTGCCACCACATCCCATACTGTGATTTGTCTTTACTTTGCCAAGAAGGCGTATCGTTTATCGGTGCTGCAGGTGGTGTGCTTTGAATAATCGATTGATTGACTGCTTGACTTTGTGAAGTTGAACTATTTATTGCTGAATTCTGAAATTGTGCAGATGCATCATTTGCTGAAGAGGATTGCCCGGCTGCATAACCAAAAGTGATATTACAGAGTGACAGCGTAGTGATCAGCATTAAGTAGACGTGTCTTGTTTTCTTTGCTCGAATGAAGTTTCTCATTTGTATTACTCTCTACTGTTGTATGTAAAAGGGTGATATTGAGTAAAAATAGTGTGCCTATATTAATTTTAGCAATGCTATTTATAGTTGCAATGTGTGAGAAGGGGCTAAACTAAAAATTTTATAAAAACATTGCAGTGAGGTCGTTTAAGAATCTTCGGCCTAAGGGTGTTGGATAAAAACAGTGTTCATCCCATTCAAGTAACTCTTTTTCTTTAGCACGCATAAAAACAGATTCAACGTCAGCGAATGTTAAACCAGTTCGTTGAGTAAACAAAGTAAAGGGGATGGGTTGTTGTAAGCGCAGGGCATTGAGCATGAAATCAAAGATAAAATCACTTTTCTCTAGCTTGTTTTGCGTGTCTGTAAATTGCATTTTTGCTTCGGAGAATGCATTTAAATAATCGCGTGGATTTTTAATTTTGCTTAAACGCATGCAAGTTTGTTGTTTGCTATTGGTTAATTTGCTATGCGCGCCGGCGCCAATACCTAAGTAATCGCCAAATTGCCAATAATTTAAATTATGTGCACATTGTTTGTCTGCTAAACTATAAGCAGAAACCTCATACTGTTTAAATCCATAACTTTGTATATTTTGGAACCCTAATTCTTGTATTGAATGCAAAATTTTCTCATCAGGTAGTTGTGGGGGTTGATGATAAAAAAGCGTATTGGGTTCAAGAGTTAATTGATACCAAGAAAAATGGGTAGGAGCTAATTCTAATGCAGTGTCGATGTCAAATAAGGCGTCCTTAACACTTTGTCCGGGTAAGCCATACATGATATCAATATTGAAATTAGTAAAGCCGGCTTTTTTTGCTTTATCAAACGCACTTTTTGCAGTAATGTCATCATGGATGCGCCCTAATTTAATTAATTTTTCTTTTTGAAAACTTTGCACACCAATGGATAAGCGATTAACGCCAGCTTGCCGAAAGCCAATAAATCGATCTTCATCTACAGTTCCAGGGTTTGCTTCCATGGTGATTTCAATTTCAGGAACAAAAGGAATGCGCTCTGCAACACCGGTTAATATTCGTTCAATGATTGCAGGGGAAAATAAACTTGGCGTTCCGCCGCCAAAGTAAATACTCGTCAGCGGCCGCAATTCAGTCTGGTTTAGATCACATTCTAGATCTTTTAATAATGCAGCCGCATAACGTTCTTCCGGAATTGGTTCTTTCAGTGCATGTGAGTTAAAATCACAGTAAGGACATTTACGCACGCACCAAGGTAAATGTATATAAAGTGATAACGGAATAAATGAATCAAACATTGTCTTTACGGATATAAAAAAGTTTCAGAACACGTTATCATGGGAATAGTTCATAAGCAAGAGTGTTAGAAGTGGGCACAAAACCAAATATATTAGCAACACGAATTGTCGCACAGACGCGCTTATTTGAAATAGAAGAGGTTGATCTTCATTTTAGCAATGGTGCAAAGCGTTGTTTTGAACGTATTCGAGGACGTCGCAGTAAAGGTGCCGTGATGATTGTGCCTTTGCTTGATCATGACACCGTACTGCTGGTGCGTGAGTATGCAGTTGGTTTGGATCGCTATGAAATCGGGTTACCGAAAGGATTAATAGAGGGCGATGAAGATTTGTTTGCCGCGGCTCAGCGTGAAATGATGGAAGAAACAGGTTATCGTGCGAATCACTTTGAATTGTTAGGTAAGCTTGCCGCAGCGCCTGGTTATATGACGAGCCATATGCCCGTAGTTATTGCCACGGACTTATCTCCTGCTAAAAAAGAGGGTGACGAACCTGAGCCTATTGAAGTCGTACCATGGAAATTGAATGATTTGCCGACATTGTTGGCACGCGAGGATATAAGTGAAGCACGTTACATCGCAGCGCTTTATTTAACGCTATTACATTTA
>CAYSGV010000359.1:0-2879 GCA_964430685.1 uncultured Gammaproteobacteria bacterium | reverse complement strand
CAAAGCAACATATTAATGGTGCGTGCACTTATTGCTAAGCCACCGCTACCACGCTATGAGATTGGTTTAAGTTTATCCTTACAAGAAGGAAATCAAATTGAAGTTAATCAAGCGGTCTTTACACAAAATCACCAACGATTACGATTTCTCTATCAGAATGGTGTCAATCTGGATCAGTGTTTCGCATTAGTCAGTGCCTGTGCTAATAATATCGTTGATCTCATTCCAGTTTTACAAGAAATGGGTTGTCATGTCGATACTATTTTAAACAACGCGAAACTACCGACTGTTTTAATGGCTGCACTGTATTATCGTGCGGATGACGCAGTACGATATTTGGTAGAATACTGTTCAGCGAACATTAATATTTATCATAATGGTTTCTGTGCATTAACCATTGCCTGTGCCCATAATCCGAAAATGGTCGATTATTTACTTACACATGGTGCACGTGTTGATCACAACATTGGCGGCGAAGCCTTGTTAGCTTTAATGTCGGCTACTAGGGGTGCTCAAGATAGAAAAGCTGCCGGGATAGAAATTCTTAGCCTTGCTAAACGTTTATTTAATTTATGCCATATCGATTTAAATCGTCAATATAACTCTTCACGGCTAATATATGCATTAGCACAACCTGTTCTCCCATTATGCTTAGCTGTGGAATTAGCAATTGATGGTTATTGTCCAGTTGAATTAGTGCACTTGTTATTAGCGAACGGTGCAAGCGCCGAAGTGATGCGTGGCTCAATTTCATTGTTGAAATATGTACAGCATCGCCATGAAACTTATGACGAAATTCATAATTATTTACAATCGGTAGAAGCAGAAAAGAAACGTCGTGCAGCCAAACAAACTACACAAGCTGATAACACGAATGTCAAGAGAGCATCGTTAAAACACAGCCTATTTGGGGATGAAGAAGAGCATATTAAAGATCAAAAACAACAAATGGGTGATATTGCTGCAATCACGCAGATTGAACAATGGTTAGCAGAACGTATACCTAGACCAATACTTTCCCCTGAAGAGGTGGAATTACAAAATATATTGAAATGGGCACAAGCAGCGGGGTACACCTTAATTAGTAAGTTCAATAAATAATTGCGAGACTACATCATAAATAATTGTGTGGTTCCAAGAGATGAATGTGTTGATTAATATAAATTAAGTTATAGATGTATGTCGTTGTTACAGTTGAAGAGAGAACGGTATGTGACGTTTAGAATTATTCTTTGATTTCGACCAATTCCCAGCTAAGTGTTTTGCCATTCCATTGCCTAAAAACGTCACCTTCTTCGTGCCATTTAGAGTCTTCATCCATGTCAGTCACTTTTTTGCCATTATAGAGGTAGGTAGCTTCCCATTTGCCGCTCTGTGGGCAGGTCTCATCTGATTCACATTTGGTACCCAGTGCTACATTAGCCATATAGACGTCTTCCTTAACTGTTGCCTGCAAAGATTATAGCAAAATATTTTGAATGTGCCCCAGGGAGGCAAGTACTGATGAATTTCCAAGTAGTTTAATGGCCATTTTTGTTTAATTATTGGTTTTTATGTAGGGTGGGCTAAGAAGCTTTTGCTTCGTGCCCACCATCTACAAACATTGTTGGTAGGGGTTAATGCAATACTGGACCCTTTTATGATTAGTTTTCCTTTTCTCTTACCCAACTTGCAAGTACTTTGGCACCTTTGGGGCCCGCTTTGGTATCGTGCACTACGCCCGCTTGATACTGAAAACTCTCGCCTGCCTTAACGGTTTTTGCGGGTTGACCAGGGATCAATAAAGTGAGTTCGCCTTCAAGCACATAGCCCACTTCAGGGCCATTATGCGCATGGCTACCCTTCGATGTATTTGGCGGCAATGTAGCCATCACCATACTTACTTCATAATTTGAATCGGGTACAGTGACTTTTTGTAAGACGTTTGTTTGTTGTTTGGTAATTGGCACAGCTTCACATGCTATTGCTGAACCTAAACCTACTGAAGTGCAAAGAAGTACCGAAATAAGAAACTTATTTTTCATTTTTTAATCTCCTCTAAAAAAAATCAATCTTAATTGATTGAACAATTCTATGCAACGTGATGTTTGATTTAATAGTGTTATTGAAAAGGGCAGGTTGTATACCTGCCCCTTGTGTACTTCAATTATTTGAATGTTTATGTTAATGAACTTTGAAATTCGCGGTGTAGGTAGGGCCTGTAAACCCAGAGTAAAACTGTGCGAATGAGAGTTTGACGACCAGTTGTTGGCAGCTACCAGCAGGCATGCCGGGATCTGTTTTCCATACGTAGGTGTAGGTATCGCTTGTGGGATCATATTGCAGCCCGCTATTTCCAGCGGTTACTGTAGGTGTGCCTGCACTCAAAGGTGTACCTGAGTCACATGCGATCATTTGCGTTTGTGGATATCCTGCAGCGAGTATTCCCATTCCCTTGAACCCATTCAGGCTGAATTGCACGGGTACTGCCTGCCCAGCCTTAATCTTATTGATTGTAGGAAAGTTAGCGATTGGCGGTAAAAACCCAGAGAAGTCATAATTCTGTGGCTGCCAATCGCAGAGAAAACCCACAGCAAGGGCAGTAGACGTTGATGTACCGGTCAAGTTAGTTGTGTAGACGTAGTTTGATGGACCAACGATCGAACATGTTGGATAATCGCCACACTTGGAACTGAAGGCCATCAGGCGACCATGCAGGTAAAATGTTATTGGTTGATAAACTTGTATTCGTCATGCGTGTCTGATTACTACCATCGGCATTCATCACGTAAATTTCTACGTGGCCATCACGGTTACTGCGAAATACGATTTTTGATCCATCCGCAGACCAACCAGGTTGTCTATTGTCTCCAATAGTAGTCAGTTGCGTGACATTCCCA
>CAYSGV010000358.1:0-2883 GCA_964430685.1 uncultured Gammaproteobacteria bacterium | reverse complement strand
CCTATTTTGGTGCAAAAGTGTTGCACCCCAAAACGATTGTTCCCGTACTTTCACAACATATTCCAATTTATATTAAAAATAGTTATAAACCCCAAGCTAAAGGCACATGTATTACCGCTGATCCATTGCAATCCATCCATGCGATTCGTGGCATAAGCAGTATTGATAATATCGCACTCATCAATATAGAAGGTAGTGGCATGATTGGGGTATCAGGAATTGCCGCACGTGTCTTTCAAATTTTACATCAAGCAGAAATATCGGTTATTCTTATTTCGCAAGCCAGTTCAGAGCATTCTATTTGTTTTGCTGTGACAAGTGATGCTGCTGACCGAGCTGTCACTGTACTTACAGAAAATCTGCAATTTGATATTGATAGGCAATATATCGAAAAAATTTATGCCGATAAATCGTGTGCAATTTTGGCTGCTGTCGGTGAAAATATGGTAGGCGCTTGCGGTATTGCCGGTAAATTATGCGATACTTTAGCTAAAGCAAATATTAATATCCACGCGATTGCGCAAGGTTCATCGGAACGTAATATCTCGCTTGTTGTAAAAAATAAAGATGTTAACAAAGCTTTGCGTGCAGTGCATTCGGGATTTTATCTTTCTAATAAAACCATATCAGTAGGATTAATTGGACCAGGATTAGTTGGCACCACATTGTTACAACAAATTGCTCAGGCACAAAAACACCTGCAAGAGCAATATCAAGTTAATTTATCTGTGCGTGGAATTATGAACAGTAAGAATATGCTGCTTACCAATGACGCAATTGATTTAGATAATTGGTCTAATCAATTTGCGCAATGTGTGTGTACAGCTGATTTAGAAACATTCGCAAACCATATATTAGCAGATGATGTTCCACATGCGGTGATTATAGATTGTACAGCAAATAAGCATATAGCTCTGCGTTATGTTGAGTTAATTGAGCAGGGCATTCATGTGATTACACCGAATAAACATGCCAATGCGGGTGACTTAAACTATTATAAAAAATTAAAAACGCTGGCACAGGTAAAAAAGAGTCATTATCTTTATGAAACGACGGTTTGTGCTGGATTGCCAGTTATTACTACGCTGCAAGATATTATCAAAACAGGTGATGAAGTATTAGCCATAGAAGGTGTTGTATCTGGAACATTAAGTTATATTTTTAATCAATTAGGTGAAGGAAAACCGTTTGCCGAAATTGTTTTGACAGCAAAACAAAAGGGATTTACTGAACCCGATCCACGCGAAGATCTTTCCGGTATGGATGTAGCACGTAAATTAGTTTGTTTGGCACGTGAAATCGGATTCGCCGCATCACTTGATGCGGTGGCGGTATATGATCTGGTACCGAAAGAACTGAAAAATGTTAGCGTGGATGAATTTCTGGATCGGCTACCTGACTTTGACAGTGAATTGACTCATTTAGCGCAAAAAGCAAATAGTCAAAAACAAAAATTATGCTATGTGGGTGCAATTAACCAGCAAGGTAAACTGAGTGTTGCATTGGATTCATTTGACCTAAACCATCCATTTGCACGTTTGAAAGGCACTGACAATATGCTCATTTTTAAAACCAGACGTTATCATGAACAACCATTGATTATTCAAGGTCCAGGTGCAGGTGCAGAGGTAACTGCTGCTGGTGTTTTTGCAGATTTGCTGCGTTTGGTATCTTATTTAGCATAAGAGGGACGATTAATGAATTTAATTAATCCTAATATAAAATCGGTAACCGCATTTGCACCGGCAACTTGTGCAAATGTTGCGGTCGGGTTTGATATTTTAGGTTTTGCTATAGAGCAGCCTGGTGATGTAGTCACTTTAACCAAAACAAATGATAAGCTTATAACCATTTCAATGATTGAAGGTGCAGAACACTTACCTTTTGATCCAAATAAAAATACCGCTTCGGTAGTGGTACAACAATTGTGCCGCGACTTAAATTTAAATATTGGTTTTTCCATGTGCATTCACAAAGGCATACCATTGTGTTCGGGAATGGGTGGTTCTGCAGCCAGTGCGGTTGCAGCATTGGTTGCTTGTAATGCATTTTTAACGAACCCGCTGGATAAATATCTATTGGTGCAATATGCGCTTTTGGGTGAATCCGTCGCTAGTGGACAACCACATGCAGATAATGTAGTACCATGTTTATTTGGTGGTTTTACATTAACCCGAGCAATTGATCCCATTAAAATGGTAGCACTGCCTATTCCCGATTTATATTGTGTATTGGTACATCCGCAATTACAAGTAGCAACCAAAGATGCACGCGCAATGCTCAAAAGCGAATTAAGCTTAACCGATTATGTGCAGCAATCCGCTAATTTAGCTTCAGCCATCGCAGCACTTTACACGGGTGATCAATATTTGTTACAACAATCATTAACTGATATTGTCATTGAACCGCAACGCGCTCAGTTTGTGCCAGGATTTTACGAGATTAAGAATGCAGCATTGCAAGCAGGTGCAATATGTGCCTCATTTTCTGGGTCTGGACCAACATTGTTTGCATTCACCAAATCGAAACAAGAAGCCAATGCTGTAGGTCGTGCTATGCAAGCAACTTTGGCATTAAACAATCTAAAGGCGCAATATTGGATTTCACCCATTTGTCCAAAAGGCGCGAGCGTCATTAGTCAAAGGTAGTAAGTTATGTTTTATATTAGTACACGCGGACAGACGGATAGACAAACGCTTAGTGGGGCTATTCGTTGTGGTTTAGCACAGGATGGCGGCTTATTTGTGCCGGAAACTATTCCTAAAATAGAACGTGCAAATTATAGATCAGTTTTAGATTATCCAATTTTTGCAGAAAATGTCCTGCAACCGTTTTTTAGTGACGATAAACTGCAATCACGATTAGCCAGAATCTGCGAAAATG
>CAYSGV010000357.1:0-2885 GCA_964430685.1 uncultured Gammaproteobacteria bacterium | reverse complement strand
AAGGGGGATCCCAAAAAATTAAAGAGCTCTGCGACTGCGTGTACATCTTGTGGTGTAACAGAAACACCAGAGTGGCGTGTGGGGCATACCCTTTGCAATGCTTGTGGCCTGAGAATGCGCAAGGCGAAACGCAAAAACGCTATTCAGCCAGAAGCGGTACCCGAATCTGCACCCAGCCCACCGCTTTTTATACCATGGCAGGTTACGCCCCCCGCAAGCAATTCTACAGGGCCAAGCAGCCCACAAATGATAAGAGGTACGCAAGCAGCAAGTGATCAGCAATCAGGAAGCAAGGCTCAGTTTGAAACGCAATGGCCGCTTTTCCGCTTAGTAGATGATAAGCCTGCCGCTGACCAGACGACACCAATTAATTCTCCCGCGATTGCAGCAGCAGCATTTGCAAGCCCCACCGGTTCGCAATTATTTAAACCACCAGCACCCCAAATTGCTGCACAACCTGTAGCCCTTAAATCTGTAGATCCCGAGGCTACGACATCAGCACCCGAAGTCAACAAACAGCCCGTTTTCGTTAGTCGACTGGGTATTATGAAGATAACCAATGTATTAAACTAAAGCGATATGCGAACATTCTAAACGTTACCGCAACGTCGTTGCATCGACGCTCCCTACAATAAAGCTGTAAAAATGTCGTCACTCTGGTTATTATTGAGGCGCGCGAATGTGGCGGAATTGGTAGACGCGCTGGATTTAGGTTCCAGTGGGCAACCCCCGTGAGAGTTCGAGTCTCTCCATTCGCATAACATAAATAGTACACAGTCCGACTTTTTGTTGATAAAAAGAGGTTATTATGCAATTTTCCCTAAGCGCACAAGCTGGTTTAGAAAAACAATTAGATGTTAGTTTTCCTTTGAACGAAATTGACCAAGAAGTGAATAAGCGTTTGTCTGAGTTACAACGAAATGCTCAGCTACCTGGTTTTAGACCCGGTAAAATCCCCTATGAGCTCATCAAAAAGAAGTTTTTTGACCCCGTGCGCGCTGAAATTCTTGAAGAAAAAGTAAAAGAAAGCTTACAAAAAGCGTTTCAAGAAGAGAAGATTGAGCCAGTCGCTGCACCGAAGATTGAAGTCACTTCCGGCGAGTTGGATGATACCTTTAGCTATCGTGCCTCATTTGAAACCTATCCTAGCATTGAGCTTGCTGATTTAGGCCAAATAGAAATTAAACGTCCGATTGCAAAAATTGAGGAAGCAGATATTCAGCGCATGCTTGATCAAATGCGTGGGCAAAAAGCAACTTTTTCGCCTGTAAAACGTCCAAGTCAACTACAAGATCAAGTGACTATTGATTTTGAGGGTAAAGTGGATGGTGTAGCGTTTTCCGGTGGTACTGCAAAAGACTTTAAACTCATATTAGGTAGTAAAAATACCATACCCGGTTTTGAAGAAGGTATGGTGGGCAAAAATGCTGGTGAAACATTTGATGTTAAGGTCAGCTTTCCAGAAAATTATGGCGCCAAAGAATTAGCTGGAAAAAACGCCGTGTTTGAAATTCATCTGCATGAGGTAGCAGAACCTAAACTTCCAGAATTGGATGATGAATTTGCCAAATCATTTGACATTACTGAAGATGGCATCGAAGGTTTACGCAAACAAGTAATACAAACGATGGAAAAAATCGCTGCCAATATAACCAAAACACAAATCAAAGAACAAGTGTTGGCACAATTAGTAAAATTACATCAATTTGAATTGCCGAAAGCCTTATTGGACAATGAAATACAGCGAATGACGCAACAGCAAAGTGGTGCGGATCACCAACATGACCATGACCATGATCACGATCATGACCATGACCATGAGCACTGCGATCATGATCACAGCCATGATCATGCGCCAAAAATGGATGAGCAACAGTTGCAAGCCATACGAGAGCAAGCGGCGGAACATGTTAAATTAGGATTGCTGGTGCGACGTATGATGGAACATTATCGTTTGCAAATTGATGCCGCTCAATTTGAACAACGTTTGAATGAAATAGCGCAGCAATATGTTTCACCTGAAATGATGAAAAAATATTTACGCTCCGACCAAAAACTTTTAGCGCAAATCCAAGGCGAATGTCTTGAAGACCTACTGGTCTCTAAAGTTGAGGAATTTGCTAAAGTTGTAGATGAACCAATCAATTATAGTGAATTATTGGAACGTAAATAAAAATAAAAATATTTAATATTGTAGCATGCGCTACAATAACTGATACGGTTATGGACTCTCTCGTTAATGTTAGGAATAAGGAAGGATAGATATGTATATGAATGGCTTACGATACGATTCAGTTAAGATGCAAGAGCAGCTTACGCGTAACACTGGCTTGGTCCCTATTGTTATCGAGCAAACACCTCGTGGGGAACGTTCTTACGATATCTATTCTCGCTTATTAAAAGAAAGAGTCATCTTTTTGTTAGGGCAAGTAGAAGATTACATGGCAAATTTGGTTGTGGCACAATTATTATTTCTCGAATCAGAAAATCCTGAAAAAGACATCCATTTATACATTAATTCTCCTGGCGGTGTCGTTACGTCTGGGATGGCCATCTATGATACCATGCAGTTTATTAAGCCAGATGTCAGTACCTTGTGTATCGGTCAGGCGGCCAGCTTTGGTGCCGTGGTTTTAGCTGCTGGAACACCTGGTAAACGGTATTGCCTGCCCAATTCAAGGGTTATGATCCATCAACCCCTGGGTGGCTACCAAGGCCAGGCGACTGATATTGAAATTCATGCACGTGAGACAATGCATGTACGTGAACGTTTGAATCATATCCTAGCCACACATACCAAGAAATCGCCTGCAGACATCATGCGTGATACTGAGCGTGACAATTTTATGAGCGCCCAGGAAGCCAAAGATTATGGTCTTATTGAT
>CAYSGV010000356.1:0-2887 GCA_964430685.1 uncultured Gammaproteobacteria bacterium | reverse complement strand
GGCTGTGCACCAACTGTATCAATTATTAATTATATTCTCGCTCGACGTAGCCAATATGGTAATTTAAAGATTTTGCAAGGTGTCAAACACAGTGAGGATTTTATTTATCGTAAACAATATGAAATCTGGGCACAGTCACCTCGTACGGAAATACATATTGCCGCTGATCAAGCTGACCCCAAATGGCCCTGGGGGATAGGCTATGTTACCGATATGATAAAACCGCTTGACTTGCAACCAGAAAATACTATAGCCATGATCTGTGGACCAGAAATGATGATGCATACGTCTATTAATGCGTTGACTCAAAAAAATATTCCTGAGCAAAATATTTTTCTGAGCATGGAGCGCAATATGGAATGTGCTATTGGTCATTGTGGTCATTGCCAATATGGTGGATCATTTGTATGCAAAGATGGTCCAATATTCTCTTACCCTGAAATTAAAGCACTTATGCATGTTGCAGGATTTTAACTATGGATCAATTGCCAAAACCACGTTTAGCCGTACATAAATTCACTTCATGTGATGGCTGTCAATTGGCATTTTTAAATGCGGGTGAAGCTTTACTTACTTTAGCGAAATTAGTTGAAATCGTTCATTTTTCTGAAGCTGGTAAAATTGATCCCGATAGCAAATTTGATATTTCATTTGTTGAAGGCAGTATTTCTACACCCGAAGAAGTTACGCGTATCAAAACCATTCGTACAAACAGTAAATATATTATTACCATCGGTGCTTGCGCAACAGCTGGTGGTATCCAAGCGTTACGCAATTTTGCCGATTCAAAAGAATGGCTCGCCAGTGTTTATGCCTCACCGGATTACATCAAAACTTTAGCAACCTCTACTGCTATCTCACGGCACGTTAAAGTAGATTGGGAATTATGGGGATGCCCAGTCACGACTAAACAAGTATTATCTGCCATACGATCGTTGTTATTTAACGCTGCTCCTCAGATCAAGCGCGATTCAGTTTGTATGGAATGTAAACGTCAAGGTAATGTGTGTGTATTAGTCGCAAAAAACCAA
This sequence comes from uncultured Gammaproteobacteria bacterium, assembly GCA_964430685.1. Lineage (GTDB taxonomy): Bacteria > Pseudomonadota > Gammaproteobacteria > CAYSGV01 > CAYSGV01 > CAYSGV01. The sequence continues at coordinate 1,856 of CAYSGV010000356.1, read as the reverse complement.
CCTTGCATGGGACCCGTTACACAAACAGGCTGCGGCGCCCTCTGCCCTAGTGTGGGCAGAGCATGTTATGCCTGCTTTGGACCCACGGAAAATCCAAACGCCAAATCACTCGGCAAATGGTTTGAAGATTATAATGGCTTAACCCAAGACCGTGTTGCCAAACAATTTATGCACATCAATAATCAAGCTACTGAATTTTTACAAGCCGGTAACTATTTTAAGGGAATAAATCATAAAAATGAGTAACGATGTCTCAATTAACATACCCATACTCGCCCGTGTTGAAGGTGAAGGCGCTCTTGAACTGAATATTCGTAATGAATCTATAGAATCCATTAATCTAAAAATTTATGAGCCTCCCCGTCTATTTGAAAAATTTTTAGAAGGTCAACATTACAATGAAGTATTAGATTTTGTTGCGCGCATCTGTGGCATCTGTCCGGTCGCTTATCAAATGAGTGCAGTACATGCAATTGAAAATTGTTTTGGCATTAATCCAGGACCTTGGGTTAGGGCCATGCGTCGCTTATTTTTCTGTGGTGAATGGCTTGAAAGTCACAGCATACACATTCATTTTTTAGCGCTTCCTGATTTTCTAGGTTTTAAATCCGCTCCCGATATGGCAAAAGATTATCCAGAGATTGTGCGTCGTGGGATGCGCATGCAAGCATATGGTAATGAACTCATCACACTCTTTGGCGGGCGATCGGTACACCCAGTCGGTGCTTGTGTCGGTGGTTTTTATCGCGCACCAGATCGCGCACAAGTAAGTGCATTATTAGCCAAAGCCAAAGAAAGACTTAAAGATTGTGAAGAAATGCTCACTTGGCTGGTAACATTGGCGCTACCGAAATACACTCACGATTTTACTAGTGTTTCGCTTTATCATCCCGATGAATACCCAATAAACGAAGGCATAATTGTTTCCAGTAATGGCTTGAAAATATCGATTGATCAATTTGACCAGTATTTCAAAGAATATCAAGTGCCCTACTCTAATGCACTGCATTGCATCTTACAGGGCAAAACCTATTTAGTAGGACCACTGGCGCGAATCAATAATTGTTATGCGCAATTGCCCAAACCCGTTCAGCAGTTTTTGCAAGATTTAAACATACAATTTCCCAGCAAAAATATGTCACACAGTATACTCGCCCGCGCTGCAGAAATATATTTTTGTGTGTTTGAATCTATTTGTATCCTTGAACAGTACCAGTATCCAGAAAATGCGCATATTGAAAGCAAACCTCATGCTGGCACAGCTTATGGCGCTACGGAAGCACCGCGTGGTCTACTATGGCAACAGTATCAATTCGATGCCAATGGTTATGTACTTTCTGCACGCATTGTTCCGCCCACGAGTCAAAACCAAGCACGCATTGAAGAAGATCTACGAATTTCATTACAACAATTTGGTTTAAATCAAACGGAAAGCGCGTTACAACTTTTTAGCGAAATGGTTATTCGTAACTATGATCCATGTATTTCTTGTTCGACGCATTTTTTAAACTTAAAAGTAAATCGTCTATGAACAGTATTCGCATCCTAGGTATCGGCTCACCTTTTGGTGATGATCAAATTGGTTGGCAAATAGTTAATCTTTTAAAAGCCAAAAATATACTGCAAAAAATTGGCACGAAAAATATACAATTTATATGTTGCGATCGCCCGGGCTTGCGTTTACTAGATTTGATGCAAGATGCAAATGTTATCTTTTTAATTGATGCCATAAAAATGGCTGATGAAGTCGGCACACTGCATTGTTTTAAGAATGAAGAAATAGATGAAGTAAAAGCGATCTATTCTTCACATGATATTGGTTTAGCCCAAGCATTACAGTTAGGCAGAGCATTAAA
>CAYSGV010000355.1:0-2923 GCA_964430685.1 uncultured Gammaproteobacteria bacterium | reverse complement strand
AAAAATAAAAATGGTGCAACAGCTTTATTTGCTGCCATAAGAGGTGGTAACTTGCCTGTGGTGCAATATTTGTTAATACACGGTGCTAGTATTTATGACAAACTCAACAATGGTCAAACTATATTCGATTTTGCCAAACATACCCAACACAATGAAATTCTAGATTATCTTAACAAAATCAATGATGATTCTAGAGCGAGGTTAGATATGCTCATAGCCAATAATTTGTATAATGAGCAAAAATATGCTGAAGCAATAAAATTATATCAGACCCTTGCAGAGTTTGGAGTTGAGGAAGCCAAGCAGAAACTCGATAAAATCATCCAACACCCCCGCTTAGAAGAATGTTGTACGCTAATCGATATTTATCTAGATTTAATCAGACAAAATCCGCAAAAACTGGAACATTATTTTATCTTAGCACAATTGTATGAACAACGATTAAAATTGACACAGACCTACGCTTTTGCAAAAGAAATGTATCAAGAAGCAAAAACTGCGTACTTGCAGGTTTTAAGAAAAGACGCAACCAATAATGAAGCGTTCGTAAAGTTAGATAACTTAAAACAACTTTGGTCGGACCGAAAACTACATGAGCAAAAAAATAAAAACATGGTGTTAAAGAAAAAAGTTACTGATGAATTAGCTGTACTCGCAAATTCTATAAAATCAATTCCCTCAGATCCAGAAGCTATTAATCAACGCTTTCTTGAAATTGAGATGTGGGCAGCAGGAATCATCGGTACTATTCCAGAATTCTATATTACCCGCGGCAATTTTTATTATGAATCGGCAAATGTTGAAAAAACTGTATATGATAAAAATAGGCTCTTTACAAAAGCTTTAGCAGATTATGATCGTGCACTGAATATTAATCCGTTCATTAGAGACCTTCGCGATCGCATCAATGAAATTAAAAGTAAGAAACAGGACAGCAGTTTTTCACCATCAAAGAAAGGACCAAGATTATTTCCTTCTCCCCCATTAGCAATGTCTGATGAAAATATGCGACATAGTTTTCAAACATCTCCAGAACAGGCAAGAAGATTAGGGGTTGCTTCCAAGAATCTTCGACCAACAAGGCAACCCTAATATCATAAATGTATTAATTAAATCGGAAAGGTCCACCCATTATACCTATGTCTTTCTGCATTCACCAATTTTTCCGTCTTTTGCCATTGGTGCTTGATTGATGCTGCGCTTACATGAGTAGCGCACCTTTTTTCTTAGCCTCTTGTACTTTATTTACTGTGCACACGCTCTGATTTCGATTCTTTTTTAGGTGTGCTTGCTTTTTTCTCCACGTGGTATAATAATCTTTCTCATAATAATCCTCGCCATTTAACATTAGGAAAATTATTCAGGTTCAGAAACCGTTTCAGTTAAATCACCAATGAGTTCTTTGTCATTCGTTTTAATAGCAATATCACCTAATGATACTACTCCCGTTAATCGTTTATCTTTATTTAGTACTAATATGCGGCGGATCTGTTTTGCCTTCATTTTGTGTATAGCAAAATCAATTTCGTCCTCTTCAAAACAATAGACTACTTTATCTGACATTGCGTCTTTAACCAGCGTACTCTTTGGATCTTTTCCTTCATTAACGGCACGTATGACAATATCGCGATCGGTAATTGTTCCAACCAATCGGTCGTTATCACAAACAGGAAGAAAACCACAATCCATTTTTGCCATTATATCAGCTGCGTCACTAAGCGTTGTTGTGGGCGAAACACATTGTGGATTTAAAGTCATAACATTTTTCATTTGAAGAGCTTGAACTTGATATAGTTGATCATCCATATAGAACTCCTTTAATAATTGATTTCAATTTTAGTATAATTAAAGTTATCTATATTGCAAAAAACTAAACTATTAATAACAAAAATAACTAGCTTAAATTAATTGTTTGCTTAATCTTGAAAAAATCATGCCAAGGATCTTCTTTTAAATGATTTAATCGTTTAATAGCGTTATTAATGTTAAAACTATTTGGTTTGATTTTCGGGTCCAATTCATTCCAACTGAGTGGCATTGATACGGGCGCATATTTTTTTGCGCGAGTAGAATAGGCAGCAACGGTAGTTGCACCTCTATTGTTGCGAAGATAATCAATAAATATTTTATCCGTTCTTTTAGCTTTGCTTACTAAAACGGTGTATTTTTCTGGTTTAAGATTGACGACATATTTTGCAAGGCTAAACGAAAAATCTTTAACTTCTTCCCATGTGTTTTTTGGCTCTATAGGCACAACAATATGCAAACCTTTATTACCAGAAGTTTTGACAAAACTTTTTAAACCAACCTTATCAAGCATCGTATAGATTAAATGTGCCAATTCAATTGTGTTTGTCCACGGTACACTAGCATCAGGATCTAAATCAAAAATCATCCGATCGGGATATTCAATAGATTTAGCGAGACAATTCCATGGATGGATTTCGAGTACATTCATTTGCACCAATGCAATTAAACCATGTACTGATTGTATTGTATAATATTCACGTTGCTGGTCTTTTTCTTTAATGCGTATTGATGATAGACCTTCAGATAATTGAGCATTGACATGCTTTTGGAAAAAACAAGTTTTTTCTTTGCCTTGTGGACATCGCAGCAAACTTAATGGACGATCAATAATATGCGGCAAAATCCACTCACTTATTGATTCATAATAGGAAGCGAGTTCACGTTTGGTTATATCTTGTTCAGGGTAAAGTATTTTATCAGGATGGGTTAAATAAGAATCAATATTTAATGCTGGTGATTCTTTGATCATAAATACCCCCCTCTTGTTATAATAAATTCTACTTATTCAATTTATGTTTTTATGCATTAACACTCTCTGGTTCTTCAATCGTCACATCGTATTCATGTTGGCTTTTTTCCTATTTATCTTTTGCTTTGATCAATATTCATTGCC
>CAYSGV010000354.1:0-2932 GCA_964430685.1 uncultured Gammaproteobacteria bacterium | reverse complement strand
CTTTTCTGCCCAATACCCATCTTTTTAATGAATATGGGCCAACTGAAGCGACCATTTGGAGTAGTGTGAAACAGGTTTATGATGCAAACACTAAAAAATTACAGGTGGTTAATATTGGTCGACCGATAGCCAATGTGAAAATGTATATCTTAGATAATCAGTTGCAACCCATGCCTGTTGGGACAACAGGTGAAATTTACATCGGTGGTGCGGGTGTGGCGCGTGGCTATTTGAATCAACTAGAGTTAACGAAAGAGCGATTCATTCTTAATCCATTTGATAAGGGTACCCATTCACGTTTATATAAAACGGGCGATTTAGGCTGTTATTTACCGGATGGCGATATTAAATTTTTAGGACGCATTGACCATCAAGTCAAATTGAGAGGTTACCGTATTGAGTTAGAAGAAATTGAAGCGGTCTTAGCTAACCATAACGCAATAAGAGAAGGTGTGGTGGTCGTTCAAGGAGAAGAAGAACAAAAGCAGCTGGTGGCTTATATTGTTCGCAAAGAATCTCGAGATGAAGAAAATGATGAAGATGCTTTAGAAGAAAACATTCGTGAATTTCTTAAAGAAAGACTGCCTTTACATATGGTGCCTACCAGCTTTATTCTGCTCGAAAGCTTTCCGTTGAGTCCCAATGGCAAAGTTGACCGCAAAGTCTTAGCCAATACAAAGCAATTTAATGAAATGAAACGCAAAGCTTATGTCACGCCACGTAATGCTATCGAAACCCAGTTGGCTAATATTTGGTCTGCTTTGCTGAATATAGAGAAAATCAGCATCCACGATAATTTTTTCCAAATTGGGGGACACTCTCTTATTGCTACGCAAATTATTTCCCGTGTTCGCTCTACCTATAATGTCGATATTACTTTAAGTGCTCTTTTTGAGCATCCAACAATAACAGCATTAAGTAAAATAGTTGAAAAGTTCTGTACAGAAAAAAATTATTCATATCTACCACCCATACTACCCATAGAAAGAAAAAATTTAATACCTCTTTCTTTCGCTCAACAACGATTGTGGTTTTTAAATCAACTATTACCAGATGTTGCTTTGTACAACATCCCATGCGCTTTAAAACTAAAAGGAAAATTAAACAATTATGCACTTCAAAAAGCACTTAACGCACTTATTGAAAGGCATGAATCTTTAAGAACAACCTTTCCTATAACAAAAGGTGAAGCGCACCAAGTTATTTTGCCCAAATTTAGAATAAATTTAAAAGAATGTACAAAAGATTTTACACACACATTAGAGAAAGATAAGCCCTCGATCATTGAAAAATTAATCCAAGAAGAAACCAATATTTCGTTCAATCTTTCCATTGGCCCGCTGCTGCGAGTTTGTTTTGCCATTTTTTCAAGCGAAGAACATCTGCTTTTGATTACGATGCATCATATTATTTCGGATGGCTGGTCCATGGGTATCTTTTTTAAAGAATTATCTGAATTTTATAATACCTATGCTGAAAAAAAAGTGTCTTCTCTACCTACATTGTCTATTCAATATGCTGATTTCGCTCTATGGCAAAGAAATTGGTTACAGGATAACGTTCTCACACAACAACTCGCTTATTGGAAACAACAGCTTGCCAACATACCTGATCTTATTGATTTGCCCACGGATAAACCTAGACCTAAAGAATTAACTTATCGTGGCGCCACTTATAATTACACTTTTTCCAAAGAAATAAAAATCCAGCTCAATCAACTTGCCGAACAAAGCCAATCTTCACCCTTTATGATTCTCTTAGCATGTTTCCAAATACTTCTTCACCGTTATACAAGACAAAAAGATATTGTCATCGGCTCTCCAATTGCTGGCCGGCGCACCAAGGAAACAGAAGAACTCATTGGCTTCTTTATTAACACCTTAGTTTTAAGAACCACGTTTGAAGGAAATGAAAATTTCATTAATATTCTTGCGAAAGTTAAAAATACAACGTTGCAAGCTTATCAACATCAAGATATATATTTTGATCAACTAGTTGACCACCTTAATATTCCTAGGATACTTAATCGCAATCCATTATTTCAAGTTGAATTCTCGTTTGAATCCTTATCAAATCATGATGGTTTACGTTTAAATAATTTAACTGCTGAGAACCTCTATTTAGAAAATATTTATGCCAAATTTGATTTGAGAGTGTTTGTTGCCGAAAAAGAAGACGCATTATCATTAAGCATAGATTATTCATTAGATTTATTTGAACTCCCAACCATTGAAAGGTTGGCATATCATTTTGAACTGCTTCTTAAAGAGATTTTTCATGATGTCCATCAATCTATTTATGACATCCGTTTATTAAGTCAGACAGAACAACATCAACTTTTAATTGAATGGAATAATACTGCTAATAGCTACCCCGAAGAAAAAGGGATCCATACATTGTTTGAAAAACAAGTTAAAAAAACGCCAAATAATATTGCCGTTACCTATAAAAATGAGATGCTCACTTATCAGCAATTGGATGAAAAATCTACTCAAGTTGCTTGTTTTTTGAGTCAATATGGAGTAGGTCAGGATACATTTGTGGCTATTGCTATTGGCCGATCAACAGAAATGATTATTGCTATATTAGGGGTCCTCAAAGCGGGGGGTGCATATGTGCCACTGGATCCTAATTATCCGGAAAGTCGTATGCAATTTATACTAGATGATACAAATGTACCCATTATTATTACTGATGCGAATACACTTGATAAGATCCCCACTACCTTAGCGCAAGTTATTTGTATAGACGAAGTTTGGGAATCTAAGAGCTTAACGCAAATCAATTTCGCACCTCTCTCTGGTAACCTCGCCTACATTATTTACACCTCTGGCTCCACGGGTAAACCTAAAGGGGTTTTGGTTGAACATCAGCAACTGCTCAATTCAACCTTTGCTCGCCTCTCTTATTACACAAACCCCGTTAAAAGCTT
>CAYSGV010000353.1:0-2949 GCA_964430685.1 uncultured Gammaproteobacteria bacterium | reverse complement strand
CTCCAAAAGATTTACGCAAACAACAAGTTCCAGCACACTTGACGGCATTGTGACAATGCTTGCATCCGGCGATAAAGAATCTACACGTTACTTTCTACGCAATATCGCTATTTTTCTGCATGGTATTTATTTTGCCTCGATGCCGGGGCGATCATTTCGTTTAGCATTGATATCTAATCTTGCACAACTACGCGAAGGCAAGGCCGCATACATTATTCAAACGCTGATAAAAAATAGAGACATTTTTAGCAAAAGACATCTTGCAGCAGGGTTTCATGATATGCGATCGGAGAAAGTAACTGCAATACCAGAACAAACAGGCAAACCAACGCTCAGTATTCAAGTGGGTGATCCGTTACAATGCATTGAACATATTTACCGTCATGCCTCGCAATCCGCGCATATCATTACACAAAACATCGCCACTGATTTTCAACCGAATATGCTCATGCCGCGCGCAAATGCATACTCAAGTTTAGTGAGCCATAGTAATTTATGGTTAGAAATGATCTTGCTGCATGCAAACGAGACATACCAAGCAGCAATTTTAGAACTTATTTTTGCAACTTTACTAATGATTAATGAAAGCAGTGAAAATAATTTTTTAAATTCTGCGGGTTTTAATCTCTTTGCAACGCAGCTTGTTCGCTTGTTGCATCATGATTCGAGCAACCAAGAATTGACCAGCAGCAAAGCCACTTCTGCTCCAGAATATCCAGTCAATGATGTTTATTATTTAGCCAATATTGAAGTACCAATTGAACGATTAGGTAAAATCAATTCGTCCGAGTTGCATCGACAACTGATTTCTGTTCGTGCTGTAACCATTGCGCCAGTTACTGAACGCTTGTATGTCAGCAGCAATCGTGGTGCATTGATGGCTATAATGCGTAAAATGATTGCCGATACCATTAAGATTAGCTGTCAAACACAACGCCAAACATCAGCAGCAAAAGCATTTTTGCTTCTGTTACCCTCAATTGCTCGTGATATAAGTCAGGTTGCCGAATGCTATGCAGAAATTTTGACCGAGATGTGTGGTGACATCCAACGACTGAATTTACAAATAGTTTTAGCAACTGATCCAAATCAATATGCTACGCTTAATAAAATATTATCTGCCAAAGTCAGTTCGTTTTATTCAATTGAGCGTAGCATTATTCAATACGATATCACAGGTATGCCTGCACCCATACCTTTACCCATAGAGAGCATGAATGGCTTGCAACCAATCATTGAACTTAAGGATATTGATCTCACGCAGCCACCCGCACTTGCAGATGTATTGATTACCTCAAGTAGTCCGCATTTTGTACTAACAAGCGGGCGCGAGGGGTTCGGTACCACACCGCTGATAACTCAATTAACCGGTATGTCGCAGGATTTTGTCAGCGCTTGTGTCAATCATCCACCAATTGCTGCAGGCGAATTTGCAGATTTGGGGCAGTACCATTTTGCGTTGACTGGACCAACACCGGTGCAAACGATCACTTATCAAATGATGTCGACGATGGTTGGCAAATTCGATGCCTCCGACCCACTGCAAATTGGTTTTCCCATTTTTAATTATGCGCGAACATTAACGGCACTCAATCATCGAGCGGCTCTTAAAAATCAGCGTGTGCGTGTTGCCTTAACATTGTTTGGTACTGGTGACTTAGGTTGGGATGCGGCATTTGTGCTTGAATTAGCTACGCGTACCATTCGTGAATTATGTAAGCGCAATTTATTGCCATACATCAGTTTAATTTATTTGGTGCATCAGTGTATTGCCGATGCTCCATTAAAAAATGTTTTTGCTGATGCCGTCAAAGACAAAGAGAGCAAAGTAAGACCTATATTTACACAATTTTGGCAAGCGCTGCCCATCGATACAATTACTGCCAAAGAAACACAGATGATTTTGTTATTAGATCCACCATTTGATGAACAGTTGAGTATTCAAAATGCAACGGTGTTTTTGACCTGTCTGCATGCAGGTGCCAAAGTCTTATTATTAATGGATAAGCAGCTAACGAAATCTGATTGTTTAATTACACCCTGCGGTAGTCGAGGCAATGGTGAACGGGTAGTGTTTGCCGCATTAAATATGCTACAAAAAGAGACAGGGTTAAACTACCAGCTGTTACTTGAGCAATTTCCCAACGCCACATTTCGTGCTATACACAAAGTTAAATACGGCACGCAATTTTTACATGCGTTTAATATAGATTTAGGTATTCTTTCTGCAGAAAACGTGCAAGCAAATATAGGGTTTTATTCTGATGCGCAGCATCAATTCGTAGAAGTAGATTCAATCTTAGCAGGAAAAAAATTTAAATACCCGAATGCATCGGTTGCAAAAACAGTCGATGAAATATATGTAAATATTTTACGAAAAATGCTGAGTGATGACGAGAAGGATAAAACTTATTTATTAGCAGATGTTTTAACCGTATTTGATCCTGGAAATATTTTGACAACGATGCAAGCATCATCCAAATTGCATCCAGCTAGTCCTAAATAATTAACGGAGCTTAAGTATGCACCAGCAGGATAAAATAGAAGCATTAACGATTGAGAACCAACAGCAATTGTATGTTGCGCAAGCGGTATGCGATTATCAGGCGCGCAATGCAACCGAGCTAAGTTTTAAAACAGGTGATATTCTTATTGTTTCCAATGTTGGACAAGCTTCAGTTTTTTGGTATTTCGGTACGTTAAATCAATCTCAGGGGATGGTTCCAGTAAGTCATGTCAACATATTGGGACTGTTTACACCTCTACCGATATTTAATCCGAGTATTTCTGCACCGACTATATTTACGCAACAGCAACAATCGAGAACACATGCGCTAACTCAAACTACAGTGCCAATACCGACGGTGCCTGCACCTGTTAATCAACAAACTGCGCGCGTGCGTGGTGGCCAAAAGTTAAATGTGAATCGCTCGACCCCAAATAGGAAGG
>CAYSGV010000352.1:0-2950 GCA_964430685.1 uncultured Gammaproteobacteria bacterium | reverse complement strand
AATTTCATTATCCGATAGAGTAATGCGTACCGCTTGGCGCTCTTCTTCAGCCGGATGGATATCAATGATTTCACCACGTACACGATAAGTGGCACGTTCAATTTCAAGATCGTTGCGAGTATATTGTAATTCAGCGAGTCTTTTTAAAATAAAACGTTGGTCCGTTTTATCCCCACGACAAAGATGCAAAACCATGCTCATATAAGAAACAGGATCACCAATACCATAAATAGCTGATACCGTGGCAACAATAATGCAATCTTGTCGTTCAATCAGCGCCTTAGTTGCTGATAAACGCATTTGTTCAATATGATCATTTATCGAAGAATCTTTTTCAATATAGGTATCCGTGCTGGGAACATATGCTTCCGGTTGGTAATAATCATAATAGGAAACGAAATACTCAATCGCATTATTTGGGAAAAAGTCTTTCATCTCGCCATAAAGTTGGGCGGCCAGGGTTTTATTGGGAGCGAGAATCAAGGTTGGACGTTGAACTTGCTCAATCACATGCGCAATGGTAAACGTCTTGCCTGAACCGGTCACGCCTAAGAGGGTTTGGTATTGTAAGCCTGCATTTAAACCCTGGGTTAATTTAGCAATGGCCCCAATTTGATCGCCAGCAGGTTGAAAGGCAGCCGCTATTTTAAATTTATTTGTTTCCATAGCTATTACTTTACCGGGTATGGGGTACGCAATACAAGGGGTTAAAATACATGCTATACGCTAGGCTCTTCGTAGCGCGGACTTAGGAGCCTCAGGCGACGTGTCCATGGGGCAGTGTCCGTGGGAACGTGTCCGTGAGTGATGCAGTTCGCGGACACGGAGCTTACGCACCTAAGTCCGCGCTACGAAGAAAGAGATTCATTTATGGCACATTGCCAGGTATCATTAGATATTAAAGCCAACCACTAGAATCGATAAGGAACTTCCATGACTGAAATTAAACTCGCTACACGTATTGAAAAAATGAAACCCTCAGCCACTTTAGCCATGTCCGCTAAAGCAGCCCTTCTCAAAGCTCAAGGTCGTGACATCATTAATCTTAGTGTAGGCGAACCTGATTTTGACACCCCAGAACATGTGAAGGATGCTGCGATTGCCGCACTGCAAGCCGGTTTTACTAAATATACGCCTGTTGATGGCATTCCAGATTTGAAACAAGCCATCATCACCAAATTAGCCAAAGACAATGGGCTACACTATGAAGCTAAAGAAATTATTGTGAGTACGGGTGCCAAACAAGCCATTTATAATTTGTTACAAGTACTCATTAACCCAGGTGATGAAGTGATCATCCCTGCGCCTTATTGGGTTTCATATCCGGAAATGGTAGAACTGGCCGATGGCAAACCAATTACCATCAGCACAACGATGCAACAACAACTCAAAATTAATGCACAACAATTAGCACAAGCAGTTACGCCAAAAACACGTCTATTGATTTTAAATAGTCCATCCAACCCAACAGGGTTAATTTACAGTGCCGAAGAATTAAAAGCACTTGCGGATGTCTTATTAAAACACCCACATGTATTCATTATGACTGATGATATTTATGAACACATACGTTGGAACAACAAACCCTTTAGTAATATTGTCGATGTATGCCCTGAATTAAAAGATCGCACCATTGTCATTAATGGCGTCTCAAAAGTTTATTCGATGACCGGTTGGCGCATTGGTTATGCGGCTGGCCCACAAAAAATTATTAAAGCGATGACTGATTTACAATCACAGTGCACATCAAATGCCAATTCAATTGCTCAAAAAGCGGCAGCGGCTGCATTAAAAGGTGATCAAGCTTGTGTGCAAGTGATGGTGAATGCATTTGCTAAACGTCAACAAATGGTTTTTGAACGCTTGCAAGCCATGCCTGGTGTGTCTGTACTAAGTGCTGAAGGTGCGTTTTATAGTTTTCCTAATTTTGCACCAATTATTAAAGCATTACCTAATGTGCAAAATGATATCGAGCTTGCCGAATATTTATTAGATAAAGCCGGCATTGCATTAGTACCTGGTACACCTTTTGGCGCACCCGATCACTTGCGTTTATCGTTTGCATTAAATGATAAATTATTAGCAGAAGCATTGAATCGTTTGGAACAAGCGATACGCATATAATTATTTTGTATATCTGTTTAACTTCTGCTCGTAGTCTCGATGGAGCAAGTAAAATCGAGGCTACGAGAAATATATCTCTGTTTAAATTTACAGTTCTTCTCAAAATTCAATATTGATTTCTCACTTCAAAAAAACCTCATCTAAACTTAGACAACAGTTTTAGCATTTTTACTGCATTTATTTTGCCTGGAAATATGGTGCTTCATACATCTATACTTTATGTAGGTATCGTAAACCTTAAAGATATTGGTTTACCTTAATCGTTAGAACATAGGGGTAAAAGACCATGAACAGAAAAACACCAACGAAAGATGATAAAAATCTGCCAGAAGCAGCAAGTCCTACTCCAAGTAATGCTCAAATAATACCTGGAGCGCATAGACGTCCTACGCAAGATATTCATTCCTTCATCGCGGGTACACGTACAGCCAAAGAATCAGCTCCAAATGCACCAACGACGTCACCAGTTTCTCCGTCGCCTGTATCACCTACTGCAGCTAAACCAGCCTCTTGGGTCGCTCCTTCACATAGTAATCGGGCAGATGTTGCCTCACCTGTAGCTTCTAGAAATGAGGGCACAGCTCCGTCAGGACATAGAGCCCTCAGGACACCACAAACTTTTACAGGAACTGAGATTGATGCAACGAGAGTAGCTACAGGCCCTACTGGTAATGCTAAAAACCTAGTTACTCCAGCGCCAATACCAGTAGTTCAAGTAACATTTCAACCTATGCCCGCCTCTCTGCCAGAAGATAAAGAGAGGGATTACGTTGCTAAAATGGATGGCCATTTAGACGATGCAAAGCACACAACATATATTGCTACA
>CAYSGV010000351.1:0-2977 GCA_964430685.1 uncultured Gammaproteobacteria bacterium | reverse complement strand
CTGCTCGTAAGTATTAAATGCCGCCTTAAATCGCCCCATTTCTTCGTAACACCTGGCCAAGCCTAACAATACAGAGGAATCACTGGAATGTATTTTTTGATATTCTTCGTAAGCCGCCAGAGCTTCTTCATAATATTCAATCTTTTCATAAAAATGAGCGATCGTAATTAGAACAGTTTTATCGTGAGGATATCGTTTTCTTAAATGGAGATAGGCGTCTTTGGCATTATCAACGTGTCCCATCATTTCATGACAAAGTGCTACACCCAGTAATCCCTCAAAATCGTTGTGAGATTTAGCTAGTAGCAAATTAAATGTACGTAAGGCAGATTCAAATTGTTGTGCATTTTTATAACATTGCGCTAACCAATAAAATGCTTTTTTTTGTGGTTCTAACTTTCTTTTAATTACATCATTATAAGTTTCAATTGCCAAATCATGTTGCCCAATTTCCTGATATGAACGGGCTAAACAAAGATAGGCAAATCCAGAGTTTGGGCGTTCGGTAATGACACGTTGGAATAGAGGAATAGCTGCTTTATGGTTACCACGCTTGCTAAATTCCATCGCTTGACTAAAGGTTCTTTTATCGTCATAGTTACTATGTTCCTTTAGTTTACGCATACTTCATCACTCATCGCTTTATCGTTGAAAATATAATAGATAAAAGTATTTATTGTGGATTCCTCTGCCTGAAGGCGTTCTGGCCCTCGGAACATGTTTTTGTCGTTGCACATGAAGAATCGTTGCAAGCCATATTTTTATCTTTTGGAGTCGTTTTCCAGAAATAACTTAAAAGGGAAGAAGGTTTTTTATCAGCCGCTGAATTTTTCGCCTGCTGTAATTTGTCACGATTTTCTGCAGAAGCTGCTGATTGGCTGGTAATAACAGACGTTGTTTGGCCTAGTCGCCCAATAGTACACACACCGCCACAACATCCACCACTCATCGCTTGGCTACCTATCTGAACCACTTGAGAAACGGCGGATGAAATCGATGCTTCAGCAACTTTGGTTGAGTTTTGCATTTGCAACATTGTGGATAGCTCAGAAGTAACTTCAACCTCAGGGACAAAGTACTCAATGCCGGTACTAACGACATGGCCTGTGGTCCAAGAAAGACCCAGATTAACCGCAACGCCAATAGGATGTTGTGTAACCTGATTCAGCAAAATTTTCCCCGTTTCAAACGGGTGATACAAAGCATACGCCGTATCATTAACCGTTTGCCAAGGATGTAGTATAAGCTTTTTCCATCCAGAATAATAAAGGTTACATCCGTATATAACCTCGTTCCCTACATAATAAGCATAATCAGTATAATTTTTGTTCAACATATCTTTCTCCTTAAATATTTACGCTAACTCAAATTTTTCCCATAAAATTTCACACGGAAATAAAAAACCGAAATACCAGTCTGAACGCTTACTAACTAAATTGCAAATTAAATACTATTCTGTTTTGCTTGTGGGCCGGCTTCTTTGTGTTTATCAGTACTCCTAATATCCTGCAAAGCTTGAACAAATTCTGCACCTTTAAGTAATTCCTGGGTTGCATCTTTTGGTGTTATGGTAGTTAATAAATCTGAATTCGAATGCACCCGTCTTATACGATTTTCTGTTTTTGGCTGTGGTGAAGATAAATAATTTGACCAAAGAATTAACCGCTGATGTGCGGACAGTAAGTTGACTTGCTTAATTCCAGGGGCATTAATGGGTTTAGCAATAGAGGGTAAAAACCTCGTTGTAAAATCGAAAATCAAACGCTCAATATCTTCCATATAGCTATTTTCGGTATCAAAAATATCCACTTCACGGACAGCTTTATTAATAATCGCTTCAATTTTAGAGGGCACATGGTTTGCTTTAGATAGGTCAAATAATACAGTACCTGTTAAAAACAACGCATAAACATATGTCATGGAAACGGGTTGTTGGTTTGAGACAAAATAGTCGGTTGTCCCTAGTTGTTGCCACAGCCAATTTTTATAATCGCTTCCTGTTTCATTTACTAAAAATTGTTGTGTTTTGGGAAATATAGCACTAAATAAATTAAGTTCTAATAATGTTTCAAAACTACTGACTGCAAAACCTCGTAGAAAATGGCGTTTTAATTCAATTTGTAATCGTACTTTATCAACCTTGGTGACTAAGTTAGCCATTTTTTGAATGATTATTTTTAATTCTTCAGGTAATTTAAATCTATGATGTGAGGCTAATCGTGCTGCTCGTAACAACAGTAGTGAATCATTTTGAAATCTTTGCACCGGATCACCAATGACTCGAATGCTGTAGAGCATCTGTAAATCGACGATTCCCTGTCTAAGCGGATCATAAACATTACCATAAACATCGCAATACAAAGCGTTAACCGTAAAATCGCGCTTTACTGCATCTTGTCCCATTCCAGCGATAGATAAAAATATTTGTGTATCACAAGTCGTAATGTCAATATCGATGCCATTCAGTTTTACTTTATAAAAACAGGAAATATAAGGGTTTTGCTTAAGCTCAGGAAATATGGCAGATAATACTCTACCTGGTGCGTTGGTAATAATATCAAGATCAGCAAATGCAAAACCTAGTAGTAAATTTCTTATGCCACCGCCTACCCAATAAGCATAGTAACCGGCGTTGTTTAGGGTAATGAGAAGGTTAAATACGTGATAAGGCAAATTAACGCGATAGGGTGTTGTATAGGGTAATAGTTGTGAGCAAAATATACTCGGATGGCTAACCGGTTGATAAATAACTGGCGAAGACAATGCGCTTTTTTGTTCTAAAACTAAAAGCTTTTTGCCCAATTCTTCCATTTGTTTTGCTTGCTGGTGTAATTTATCTTCAAGCTCATTAACACGTAACGTTTGTTTTTTTAATTCATCTTCTAAAAAAATCACGCGCTCAGTACTAACTTTATTCATTTTTGGTTGAGTGCTTTTAACTTCTAAAGTTTCGTGATTAACCATAAGAGAACCATTA
>CAYSGV010000350.1:0-2999 GCA_964430685.1 uncultured Gammaproteobacteria bacterium | reverse complement strand
AAACAAAACATTTATTCACCTTTTGTCTATTATTGCTCATTACACCTGCTTTTGCTCAAGTCGCACATTATGTAACTGATCCCAATACAGGCGAGAAAGATCATATCGTATTAGAGCCAGATGGTGTTTTTTATATTGTTGCAACCAATCCAAACACAAATAAGAGTTGGGATACGATGATTGTGCCAGGAAACGGTCGCTATAATTATTACTCCCATTTATATTATTCTGGCTATTATAATCATCTCTATTACTACAATCCGTTCTACTATAATGACAATAATTTTGGTTATATGACACGACCTATCTTATTTAACAGAGGTGCTAAATAGAGTAGGGCACATTATCCTAGATTCAGCTCAGCATGTGCTAGCTCTCCCTTGAGCACAAGCAACCTCGTTCACAAAAGAATGGGGTTGCTTATGCTCACTCGATCTCCTCACAAAAACAGCAAGTTGGAATACCTTATTTAATATTATCTTAAGAAAAGTTGGTTAAGATAGTTATAAGTTCAAACAGGTCTTGGTATGCTATATAACTAACTGTAAGTAATTGATATACATAATTCATACAGTTAAAGCACATATTGTTAGAGGCACAATAATGCATTTGCTTATTACTTATCTTGAGAAAGCTTATTCTATATATATTTGGTTTAACTATCATGGCTACACAAGTGATGATTTTGAACTCGCGGAATATATTCGCTGTGTCATTCCAGTAACCATAGTTGAATATCTAAAACCTCACCTCGATGCAAACATCAGTAAGCTAATAGCGACAACATTCAAAAAACCGAAGTATGAAACCAATCTAAATTGTGATTTGAAGGATCCGATTCAAATCATAAACAGCATCCCAGTTATTAAAGCGTTATTTTTTGCTCTGGAACAATCTGGTTTAGTAAATAAACAAACTGCACATGAAATAAATATCTATTTACAACTTTATCTTGACCAATTAAAAAATCAATACCCAGTCATTACACCTGTGAGTACTCGTAAATTAACTAGAGCAAAATTTGTCGCAACAAATCTGGCCCTGACACGACACAAAAAACCACCTTTAGAAGAAGAGATAGAAGAAAATAATGAAATACCCAAACACTCAGAATCCACTTTAGCAAATCTAGGACGATTCATAAGGCGATTCGTTTGCGCAACAATTTGGATTCTCGGATTTGCCCTATTAGCAACAATCGCGATAGGGGCGATTGCATGCGCTTTATCCAATCCTTTTACACTGGCAATGACAACAGCTGTTATTGGTACTAGTGTTGCCATATCACCATGGGCTTACCTTGCCACAGGGCTTATATTTGCAGGTTTAAGTCTACTAGAGGCAACGCTTGGCCTCAGATCGTTCGGTTTTTGTCAATGTAAAAGCCGCTCAAGAACCAATTTAGCCCCACATGAAATGGAATTAGAGAATATAGGTAATTCAGATAATGATGACGATGTTAATGAGTTACTAAAAGGTGATGACTATGATCTGACTGCTGATTCGCCACTGCATAATGTTACTGCGAGCACATTAAATAATGACTTTAATTATTACAACCAGGGACCATTTGCTCAGCGCCCAAAATCTAGAAGTTGTTTTTTGGGGCTATTTAACTGTGGAAAGCTCAATGGATCCGTATCCTATGCATCTGTATCTCCTGATGATTCATATCGATTTACTGATATATAATTTTCACCTACCTTAATCCTACTACGCAATAACACCGCTGCCATTCTATAATTAAAATAACAACAAAATAGGAGCTATGTCTATGAAAACGCGAAAAGTCATTGCATTAGCAACATTATTTTTATTGCAACCTGCATTCGCTCAACTAACACATACTATAGCAGACCCAGGTAATGGTTATGTTTACAACATTACACTTGAACCCAATGATGTGCTATTTGTTAATATCTATAATACAGTCACAGGGACTACAGTAACCAGCACGCTGTGGCCTAATAGCCCACAATATAATTACTATTACACGATGTACGCAAGTGATTTGAATCCCACATATACGAACAGCTACTACAATACTTATTACCCTGCATTTTATGGCGTACCTGTATATATCAATGTTCTATTTGGAAATAATAGACATCATCACCATCATGATAATGATTCAGATCATGAGCATCATCACGACTAGGGTAGAACGATCACCTCTTTTTTAGCTAATAATATTAAATTAGTCTTAAGACTATATAATGTTTACCTGATTCTAGTTATTACACGTACTATAATAATAATGAAATAAAGAAGAAATGAGGTATTGACTATGAAACTAACAAAATTACTTTCTGTCATCACATTCATTCTGTTGCCTTCAGCAAGTTTTGCAAGCCACATTGTCTGTAACGACCAAAGTGGAAATATAGATAATATCACTTTGCAAAATAATGGAATTCTTTATGTAGTTGTAACTAACCCAAATGATAATCGTTCTTGGTCTGTGACATTAACGCCAGACGATGAAGATTATTCTTATTATTATGATCTTTATTTAAATGGACCTACATGTCATTATGGAAACCATTACAATTACTATTCAGAATATCCTTATTACCAATTTGATTATTATCCATTCTTTTACTACCCATATTACTATTATTACCCTTATTATTATCCATATTATCACCATCATCATTATTTCCATGAATTTAATCACGGTTTTCATCGTGAATTTAATCATGGATTTCACCATGAGTTTAATCATGAATTCCATCATGAGTTTAATCATGGATATCATGCTTTTTATCGCGGTAATATTCCACACGGTGGTTATTGGCATCATGGTGGCGGCTACAACGCTGGTTTCCATCACTTTAATAGCTTCCATGGCGGCGGCGGTAGTCACGTTAGTGGCTGGCATGGCGGCGGCGGTGGTCACGTTGGTGGCGGACATAGTGGTGGCGGCGGTCACGTTGGTGGCTGGCATGGTGGTGGCGGCGGTCACGTTGGTGGCGGACATGGTGGCGGTGGTGGTGAAC
>CAYSGV010000349.1:0-3020 GCA_964430685.1 uncultured Gammaproteobacteria bacterium | reverse complement strand
AACACAGCAAAAAAATTCATCACAATGTGCGACAAACATCATCAATACGATGAGATACGCCAAGTACTTAGCTATGAAGTTAGACAGCAAGTCGGGCGAGATCTCCCGGAATTTAATCTTCCTGAATTACTAAAAATTCTTACGGATACGAATTCACATCAATTAAATTTTTCTGCAGAGATAAAATCATATCTTGGTATAGATCAAGCAATGTGGGAAAGACATC
This sequence comes from uncultured Gammaproteobacteria bacterium, assembly GCA_964430685.1. GTDB lineage: Bacteria > Pseudomonadota > Gammaproteobacteria > CAYSGV01 > CAYSGV01 > CAYSGV01. The sequence continues at coordinate 2,794 of CAYSGV010000349.1, read as the reverse complement.
GAGAACAAATCAAACAAATGCGATTATTAGCCAAAGAACGGTTAGCTAAAGGCGCGGGCATACAATGGATACAGCATGAAATACGTCGTACCTATGCAGATATTCTAAAAGATATTTTTGCTGCGGCCGAAAAAGTACTAGGACGAAGTCCAGTGCCATTTTGCTTCATGATGGTAGGTTCGCAAGCATTTGGCGATGTTGGTTTACATTCTGATATAGAAGCAATGATTGTAGTCAAGGAAAAAACTCCTGAAATGTTGCGCTATCTTGATCGCATAATGAAGCTAGTTAATTATGAAGTGGAATTATTAGGGGAAAGTGGCGAAGCAGTTACAAATGGTAATAAGTTTTCGCTTACTGCTGTTGGAATTCATCTTGATAAACCGCCACAGGTGTTATCAGCAGATAGTATGGATACGCGATTTATTGAAACTCTTGCGCGTTATCCGAGCTATTTGCAAGAAACTGTACAAGATGACATAAAAGAAGGCATCCGCTGTGATTTAGGCCGTTTCAGCCCATACTTTGTCCATGGAGATGAAAAATTATTTGCGGAAGTAAAAAGCACCACGCCACGCCTAGAGAAAGACCAAATAAATGTATTTTTAAATAATGCATTGCACGTACTTAGCCAACCTAAAGAACTAGGAGCAATGGTTAATATCAAACAATCCTATTTGCAACCACTTAGGTTAATTTGTACTTGTTTGGCACACTTGTATAAATTACCACAAAGTGTATCTGTACACCCATTAGATATTTTGTTTACACTAAATAGTTTTGGGGTACTTGATAAATCATTTACTGAAACTTTTGCCAAATATTTAACTTGGTTACATAAAATTCGCATGACGCGGCAATTGGATAAAGGATTAATGTCCGAAGACGAACAGGATTTGTTTCCCTATTCAATAGAGTTTGAGAAACTTAGAAGAGACGTTATTAATCCATTGCTACGAATGATTCCGCAGCTGATAAATGTAAGTAAGGAAATGATTGAAGGAAATCCCCCACCTCATCGTAAATACCATTACCTGTTTTTATTGGATGCCGTTGAATCTGATAGTCTAGAAGAGGCATGTACTAAACTCGGTGAAATACTTAAAGAAGATGCAAATAATGAGGATGCCCGTTGGCTTTTAGATAATATACGTTTGATAATGGTGGGTGGTTACCCATTAACTACGAATGGATTAAGTTTTCATTCATTTGGTAAATCTGATAAATCGCGAATTGCGGCTGAGTATTTCTTTAAAGGAAATGCACAAGCAAGAACTGAAAATTATCAAGAAGCTATTTTTGAGTTCAATAAAGCGATGGGGATAGAACCTGGATGCGGATTATACGCCCGCGCAAATGCTTATGAAGCGCTTGGGCAATATCAAGAAGCGCTTGATGATTATATGAAATGGTTAGAAACTCATCCTAATGACGGGAATTTGTACGGGGAAATTGCTAAAATTAAATATCGCCAACGATCTTATGAAGAAGCAATTGTTTTTTTTAGCAAAGCAATAGAGTATGACCCTAATAATGAGTTCTTTTATTATCGTCGTGCTCGTGCTTTATTAAAACAAAAAAAATATCCTGAAGCAATAAAAGATCTGCAAACAGTACTTAGCCTTAGTAATGAACATGGCCATATAGTAGCAAATGCTATGTTTCAAGTAAAAGTAAAGAAAAATTTAGATAAATTAAACCAAGAATTACAACTTGATAATACTTCCCAAATACCTGATGTTGTCACACCAGTACCAAAAAATGCAGCGCAAATTAAATTACCTCAAAAACCACTACCTAAAATACCAAATCGGAAACCTGCTGCAACGATAAATGATAATCATGAAGCAAACACACATTCTGGTATACAGTTTTTCAGAAGCAATAACGGTAATCTACAACCGTCGCCGATACCATTATCACCACCGCCACCATCACCACAGGTGGGCTTTAGTCCGGAAAAGCAATTGCGAAGAATGGGTATATTTGATCCTCCTCTCAGGGTGCAAGCATCCCTCCAAGGAGCTTCGTCATCAGCTCAAACGAGACAAAATGATGCAACAAATCACGCAGCGGGTGGGCATCGAGTAGCGAATTCTTCATCAACCACACCCATTGTTCGTAATATTGCAGATCCGGCTTTATAAAAAAAGTTTGATTGATTTGAATCAATATACGTTCTTGAGCTAGTTTATTATTAATGAGATATTCTTTTAGAAGCAAATGGACATAGCTCATAATAAACCTAATTCCTGCTGAGTTACATTTAGGGAAGGGAAATAAATGTCGAAAGCGATCCCACAAATCCTTTATTTTTACCCAAGAGATCATTAGAGCAAAATCTTCAAATCATTTGCATTATTCTTAATAGGACATCCTATACTTAGATTAGGAACTTTAAAAATGAGGGAATTAGTATATTAACAAAATATTAAATCGGATGTTGAAGATATACCATAAATGACATAATTAAATGAGGTATAGTGCAATGAAAAATAATACAGAGCAAGACAAAGCAGCTCAAACAACATTTAAACGTATAGACATGAACTTAACTAATTTATTTAGCGATATTAAAGAATTTCATCGTGGTTCAGATGCTGTAGATGGTGGAAGATTGTCAAGACGAATCGAAAAACTTGAGGAACAATTGAACCAACTTAAAAATTCCGATAACCCAGTTATTTCACAGAAGGTTGCTGAATATGAAAGACATACGAATCAACTTAAAAAGATGATGGATATCGCTCCCGATAGAGGATATACAAATTCAAGGGCCAATAGAGCTTAACAG
>CAYSGV010000348.1:0-3028 GCA_964430685.1 uncultured Gammaproteobacteria bacterium | reverse complement strand
TTAGTTGGACTAATCCCTCTCATTTTGAGCAAGTAACCGGTTCGCATGCTTCGCTTTTGTTAGATCCAATCACAGCTAAACAATGTGCTGAAATACTGCTACGTTTTTCCAACGATGCGGTACAAAAGCTTGAGGTAAAGCCGCCAGATTATGACGAACTATTATACGGGATGGATGAGTTTTCTCTCAGTGGAACTTTGCGGCAGCAATCGCCATTGAATTTTTTTGCAGCACCGAAACCTGGCATCAATCCAAGGGATGATAGTATTGTTATAACGGCGAATAAAATACGGTCGCTGACTTTAGCTCAAGGCAAACAACATTTTTTTCAGGCGTTTGAAGCAATTGTTCAATCGAACATTGCAAGTAACAGTCGGATAAGTGATAACAAAGATAAATTTTCTTATGTGCAATTAAATGAGAAAATAAATAAATTGGCGCACTACTTGGCACAACGCTTCTTAAAAGAAACTAAGATTGGTCTGTACTTTTTTCAATCAATAGATTACATCACTTGTGTCATTGCAATCATGAAAGCTGGTTTAACATTTGTTCCATTGAGCCCAAATTTACCAAATGATTTATTACAACAATACATGGAAAATAGTGATGTTAAATTCATTATAACAAGTCTCACGCTGGTTAACCATGCACGTGGGCATGAATTACCTTTTTTGCAATGTATACCAAGCGAAAGGGTACTTTATATTGATGATAAAAACTCTCGAGTTGAAAATTTTTCTCCCCTGAATCCCCAAATTAATGTTGCAAAAAATCAGTTAGCTTGTGTGTTGAGTTCATCTGGGTCAACATCAGGTAAACCCAAGCAAATTTATGTTGAACATGCTGGTTTTCTGAATTGTATGGTTGCGCAGATACGCGAGCTCGATATCAAGCCCGCTGATTCCATAGCGGCGTTTGCTGATATTGGTTTTGATCCAAGTATCGATGAGTTTATGATTGCTCTGGGTGCAGGTGCTAATTTACATATTATTCCGAACGCGGCACGTTTGAATCTTAATTTATTAGCAGAGTTCTATAAACAGAATGAAATAACAATTATGATTCTTACTCCTACGATCATTCGAGCATTGATCGAGCTGAATCTATTTACTCGCGAATTTTTACTAAAAGTGCGCATCGTCCTTGCGCAAGGTGAAAAATTATTTCCTGAACTTAAAGATAAGATATTTGATCTTTTGGGTAATGTATTAGTCATAGATGGCTATGGCCCTTCCGAAGCTACAATTGCTACGACGATGTGTGTCTTAAAAAGTAAAGCAGACTTAATGCATATGGGTAAACCAATAGATGGTTTGCGCGTATTATTATTGAATGAGGAATATCAACGTGTAAAAAAAGGCGAGGTCGGTGAAATCTATATTGCAGGCGAAGGTTTGGCAAGAAAATATGGTGATGAAGAATTAACTAAAAAGCGCTTTTTTGAAATTGAAGACCCCGATTTTCCAGGAAAGAAGGTACGAGTATTTAAAACTGCCGACGCAGGTGAATTACTTGACGATAATAAAGTGAAATTTGTAAATCGTGAAGACTGGTTAAATAAAATAAATGGACGTCAATTTTCACCTGATGAACTTGAGCATGTCTTAATAGGGCAACATGATATTTATTTGGCCGATGGTGTATTGGAAGTAAAGAATGCTTGTGTGTTGGCTAAAACGGATCCGAAACGACGCACCGAACTCGTTGGTATTTTACATATTGAAACACGAAACTCACCAGAGCACATTGATTATCGACCATTCTATTATCGACTTGCTTCGGTCAATGCAGTTTTTATTCCTTCACGTTGGTATGTAACCACGGATCCATTTCCTCTACTAGCAAATGGGAAAGTTGATCGCATAAAATTACGTAAGCTTTATTACGATAGAGCGGTTATGATTCAAAGTTATAATCAGACTTTTGCAAAAATTAATACGCTAGAAAGAGAAATTGAAGAATTATTGTCCACTGTGTTACAAATTGACTCTGGACAGCAGAAAATTTGCTTGGATCATAATATTTTTGAGCTAGGTGTTGATTCACTTCAAATAATGCAATTGTTGACGCTATTAACTGAAAAATATAAACAGATTAAAATTGTTTTCGCATCCGATTTTTTGTATAACTATCCAACCATAGAGGCTATGGCACGCTATATGCGGCGGCGCTTACAACAAAATACTGATCAGCCCGCTAAAAATCTACCATCCGCTATTAGGATTGATCAACCGTCGAGAGCAACCGGTAATCCGTTGTTTTTTATTCATACATTAATTAGCAGTCAAAAAGATTACGATCATTTGATTGCCGCATGGCAACGCTTGGGCCTTAACCGGCCAGTGTATATGATCGAAGCGCGCGGAATTCGAGATCCGGATGATATGGACAGTAATCTTTCAGCAATTGCTGATGATTATATAGCATACATTGATCACAAACGTGAAGAAGCACGGGTTTCAAAAAATGAGCCCTATTTTATTATCGGTTGGTCTGCAGGTGGTTCTATTGCGCATATCATCAATGCCAAATTAGAACGCCGTGGCAATAAAGCCGCTTTAATTATGATTGATACACGATCGCCCGTGTTGTTTCAGAAAATGTCACGAGATGTGTTTGCGAAATATTTGCTTAAATTATTTAATGACATGCTTGGGCCGCAGCTTCATATCAACCATGAGATAGTTAAATTTCAAGATTTGTGTAAGTTACCGAAATTACAACAAATCACAAAATTATTTAATCAGTGCATCGCTGAAGTGCAAAATTATGAGGAACTGAACAAAAAGATCAAATTAGGTATGATATCTGTGGCTAGAAATATTTATATAGCATACCTACATGACCATCATAACCATGTTGCCAATAATGCAACATTGATTGTCGCTAAAAAAACGAGGGAAACATGCGACAATGATGCTTTGATGTGGGCGTCGAGCCAGTTTAAGACACCGCTAAACCTACCGCCACAATTAGATGGCGACCATCGGTCAATTATTTTGCCTAACTCAGAAAAAAATAATGC
>CAYSGV010000347.1:2439-3040 GCA_964430685.1 uncultured Gammaproteobacteria bacterium | reverse complement strand
GTGCAAAATGTGGCTGAATTGCTGCAAAAATTGCAAGAAGCTCAGGTGTTGTAATGAAAACGCTCGTTATCGTTGAACATGATGCTGGAAAACTTAAAAGTGCAACGGCATGCACCATACAAGCGGCCAAAGAAATTGGTGGTGAATGCGTTGTTTTAGTGGCTGGCCATCAATGCGAAGCCATTGCCCAAAGTACCGCACAGTTTGTGGGCATCACTAAAGTAATATGGGTTGATCATGAAGCATTGAAACATCATTTAGCTGAAAATCTGGCACCTATTATCGTTGCATTGGCTAAAGATTTTACTCATGTTTTAGCGCCAGCCTCTACTTTTGGTAAAGATTTATTGCCACGTGTTGCCGCATTATTAGATGTAGCGCAAGTTTCAGATGTAAATAGCATTATTTCTGCTGATACATTTACGCGACCAATTTATGCCGGGAATGCAATGGCTACAGTGTGTGCCACTGATCCGATAAAAGTGATCTCAGTGCGTACCAGTGCATTTGCGAAAACTGCGACACAGCCTCAATCTGTGCCAATTGAACAATTAAAAGATATAAATGTAACAACAGCGCAAAGAACGCGTTTCATCGGCAG
>CAYSGV010000347.1:0-2429 GCA_964430685.1 uncultured Gammaproteobacteria bacterium | reverse complement strand
AATCAGTGAATGAACGACCTGAATTAACGAATGCGAAAATTGTCGTGTCGGGTGGTCGTGCATTACAAAGTAAAGAAAATTTTAAATTAATTGAGCAATTGGCTGATCGTTTAGGTGCGGCTATAGGCGCATCGCGCGCTGCAGTCGATGCTGGTTTTGCACCGAACGATTATCAAGTAGGCCAAACGGGAAAAATAGTTGCGCCAGATTTATATATCGCCATTGGTATTTCCGGTGCAATACAACATGTCGCGGGAATGAAAGAAAGTAAAATTGTGGTGGCAATAAATAAAGATGCCAATGCACCAATATTTCAAGTTGCAGACTTTGGTTTGGTTGCCGATTTATTTACAGTTGTACCAGAATTAATTGACGCTTTAGCACATAAAGCAAGTTAATGTAAAAGGAAGAATCGCACACGGAAGTTTAAGTTTTTTTGTTTGATTACTCTTTTAAATCAAAACAAAAAAGTTTGTGTAATAATTAAAATTGCGGAGAAACTTATGCTAATTGGTGTACCCAAAGAAATCAAAACGCACGAATATCGTGTTGGCATGACGCCAGCCAGTGTGCGTGAAGTGATTGGATATGGGAATTCAGTCTTAGTCCAAGCCGGTGCTGGTGAAGGAATTGGAATCAGTGATGATACTTATCGACACGCTGGTGCACAATTAATTGATACAGCCGCTGAAATTTTTGAGCGCGCTGACATGATTGTTAAGGTCAAAGAACCACAACCGATTGAATGCAAAATGTTGCGTTCAGGACAAATCCTATTTACTTATTTACATTTAGCACCCGATCCACAGCAAACAGAATTATTACAAGAATCCGGATGTATCGCTATTGCTTACGAAACAGTTACCTCGCCTATGAATACGTTGCCATTATTAGCACCTATGAGTGAAGTTGCCGGGCGAATGTCTATACAAGCAGGGGCACATGCATTGGAAAAAGCACAAGGTGGCTTAGGTTTATTATTGGGTGGTGTACCTGGTGTTGCTTCAGCTGATGTCGTTGTCTTAGGTGGTGGTGTTGTGGGCACACAAGCATTGCGTATGGCGATAGGTGCAGAAGCCAACGTTACCGTGCTCGATAAATCGTTACAACGATTAAAAGAATTGGATTCACAATTCGGCGCTAAATTAAATACTATTTTTGCCACCACAGAAATGGTAGAGAAACATGTTAGTAATGCTGATTTAGTGGTTGGTGCAGTATTAGTTCCAGGCGGCGCTGCGCCAAGATTAATTACACGCGAAATCCTGAAAAAGATGCGTCCTGGTTCTGTAATTGTGGATGTGGCGATTGACCAAGGTGGATGTGCAGAAACCAGTAGGCCGACAACACATGCTGATCCAACATATGTCGTTGACGGCGTGGTGCATTACTGTGTTGCCAATATGCCGGGTGGCGTTCCACGCACGGCCGCTTTTGCACTCAACAATGCGACTTTACCATTTATTGTGGCATTGGCTAATAAAGGTTATCGTCAAGCATTGTTAGATGATCCGCATTTATTGAATGGTTTGAATATATTCGAGGGACAAATTACGCATCCCGAAGTAGCCAAAGCATTTAATAAACTTTATGTTTCACCACATGAGTTATTGCAAACACTGTAATCAATTCAATCTAATTTTGGCAGTTGTCTGGGGACAACTGCCGAAGCATGGTTTACATGTTCATTTGATTCAGACACATGAATTCAAATGAAATAAACCAATATTCTATGTTCTTTATCACTAGGTGAAAATTGAGCAATTTAATTACGCTTGAAAATATCTCGCTCGCATACAGCTCTGAACCTTTATTAGATCAAGTAAAGTTTCAAATAAGCAGCGGTGAACGTGTATGCTTAATTGGCCGCAATGGTGCAGGTAAATCTTCATTGCTAAAAATCATTGCAGGCAGCTTGATGCCTGATAGTGGGCAAATTTGGCGTAAACCGGAATTACGTCTTGCTCGGTTGCAACAAGAATTGCCGCAACAAGAAGCAGGTACGGTTTATGAATTTGTTGCTGCAGGTTTAGCACAAACAGGTAAACTTTTAGCTGCTTATCATGCTTTGACACAACGTTTATCACAAACACACACTGAAAATGATTTAGAAGAATTAGAACAATTACAACACGCCATTGATGCCAATAATGGTTGGCATTTTGAACAAGATATTAAAACGATTTTGCAACGGTTAGCACTCAATCCTGAGCAAATAGTTGCCGATCTTTCCGGTGGGTGGCAGCGGCGCGTGTTGTTAGCAAAAGCATTAGTCTCAGCACCAGAATTATTACTACTAGACGAACCAACAAATCATTTAGATATTGAAACTATTCAGTGGTTGGAAGATCAACTTATGGATTGCCAAGTTGGATTGTTATTCGTAACCCATGATCGCGCGTTATTACAACGTTTAGCCACGCGTATTG
>CAYSGV010000346.1:0-3054 GCA_964430685.1 uncultured Gammaproteobacteria bacterium | reverse complement strand
GAACATTGATATGTGCGCGGTATACTTATCTTGCTGATGTTTATCAGCCTGCGCAACCTTTAGAACAAATGATAGATGAGCCAGAATTGTACGTCGACGCAATCTATCTGAAAGATGCCTTATCCAGCGACATACCTAAATGGCGGTCATTTTTTACCAAAATTGGCGTTAAAGAGAAAATTGAAATTCATTACCAGTCACAATATAGCTTGCCTCAGGCCAAGTTAGACTTAGGTTCAGCAGTTTACAATGAATATATCAGTCATATTAAATCATCGCCGAAACACCCACCTACGGTTACTGATAAAGGTTGGTTTAAGAATTTTGTCATTATTGACCTCATCGCCTATTTAAAACATCAAGCCTACGCAGCATTGTTTTGGCATTTGATTTTAACTGAGTGGCCAAAAATCAAGAAATATTCCGCCGAATCAGCATATGCCAACACGCGTACAACAACAGCAATTACGCCTTTTTTGATGTATTACACTAAAATACGTGCAAAAAAGTGTATACGCGCTAGTGATGGTGAATTACATGCATCATTTGAGCTTTATACACCTTCATTTAGAGATTTAGCGCTCGATGAAATTAAAGTACCTCTGATTGAAGGAACTATGACAGATGAACAGGCTGAATTTTTTGGTTTTCAAACAGTGTTAAATTGTACAGACATCTTACGTCTTTTAAAATCTTATAAAGACAACCAAGAAAAACAAAAACCAACAGTTAAAGCCTATGCATTACTTTATTCACATATTTTAAGATTACAGCCTAATGAAAAAGAAAAATTGCGAGCCCAGAGAAATAAGATTTGTTTACTGGCAGAAGATAATAGTTTGAAACCAGTTACACAATTACAATATCTCTTAACTTATCCGGATATAAAATTACTGAATGCTTCGGGTCTATTAAAAAAATTACCTGACTTTCCGCATGAGGATATGTTGCAGATATGTCAGTTATTTGATATTCATACAGATGTACAACCAAAGTTATTACATAGTGGTGATATAACTGAAACGGGATTGAAAGAATTTTTACTAAGTCGAGCGCCATTAATTGCACTGTTTGAAGCGCATCGATTTAGTGAAAATCCAGAGAAAATTTTTCATACGCTCACTACAAAAATTATGGCTTTAACTTGTGTTAGTGTAAAAGAACTTTCACTTAGCCTGCCGGGGGGGAAGCCACACCCTTTATTCGCATATATTGAACATACAACATTCTATTATGTTGGTCGTTGGAATAAATCACCAACTAAAAATGATGTGTATGACTGTATATTTAATTATCTTAATATAAAACCACAGCGAGAAGTTTTAAAATTAAAAGATGATTCAGAAATTTATGGCTGGTTAGCCCGTTACGGTCTTGATAAAAAAGTATATGTTGAACTATTAAATCAAATAAAAGATTTGAAGCATGTAAAACCCAGCGAGACGATAGCACCATCTGTTAGCTTGGATGATTCCACACTGACTGAAGGGGATGGTCAAGAAGAGGATTCTCTTGATGGTTTGCCTACAGCAGCGGGGAAATTATCCTTAGAAGATGAATCTGGTGGAAATTCTGCAGAAAATATTATTAATGCGCCTATACCCAAAACACCCCCACATGGTTCTTCTTCAGGTACAACGGATACACCGCCCTCTCATAAGTCTACACCCACATCGGGTGGCAAAGCACCTGGAAATGGCAGCAAGTCTACAACGACCTCCGGCAGTGGCGGCAAGTCTACGGCGGCTCCAGGCAGTGGTGGGAAATCAACTGTACCAGGCAGTGATGATAAATCAAGTGATGATGAAGGTTCATTTTTACATCGTGGCCCAAGTAACAGGAAAAAAGCAGAATTATCATTGTCAGATTTTGATAATGATGATAACTATGATTTTAAAAAAGTAACCAAGAAAGTAAAATTAGAGCAACAAACACCCAAAGATAACAAGCCAAAAGGCGAACATAAAACAAGACAGTTTACCCCGAAAAAAACAGAAGCAGAGAAAGTGGCTATTGGTCGTTGGGCAGAGCAGTACGTATATTTTGGTTTACTAAAGCATTACGTAAAGAAACCAGCGAAGTATGACATAAAGGAAACACCAAATGGTTTTGTGGCGACAAGTAATAAGGCAAAAAAAACGGTTACAGTGACATGGTTTAATAAAGCTAAAGAAGAATATAAGCCGGTAGATTTACAAGTGGTCAAGCAAAAAGACGAAAAAACGCAAACTAAATATATAGAAGTAAAAGGAACGGAAAGTAGTTCACTTACAGATTTTAATATTTCTGCTAATGAGGTGCAATTTATGCGTGATAAAGGTGCTGAATATCAAATATTAAGATTGCGCAATGCATTTAAACCGGTAAACCAAGTAGAAATTGATGTTATTGATAATCCGGCTGAGGAAGAAAAACAACAAAAGGTTCAGCTAGTAGAAAATAAATATATATTCAAATATACAAAAAAATAGAGAGAGCCACAGGTCTCAGCATGCAGAAAATTTGTTATAATCATCGTGTATTACTAGAGCCGGATTGCGGCGAGCATTGGTTCAAATCCCGTGAGCTACTAGAAAAATCAAGAGATTAGAAGCAATTATAAATCGTGCATACGAAGGCTGTTATGTGGTTGCTTGGTAAAATAAAAAGCTGGCATTAACTTACTGTATGTACAGCAAAACCCTATCAAACACAAAAAGAGTTTATACAATCACTAAATAATAATTTAAAAACATGGGATAATTTCTCTATGTAGTTTTGGTACTGAAAAAATAGGTAGATTAATAGAGTATATGAATGTCAGTAGTTTATACGGGTGGTATGTGAACTTATTTTAATAGATTATATCTTGTACAAACGACAATTTAAATGTTCGGTTGGTGACAAAATGTATTTTATATGAACTGGTAAGCATTCAGGAAGTTAATATGAATATAAACCAATATGTTGAAATTTATGAGCCTATAGCTAATATTATTCCAAATTATTTTACAATAGTGGACCGAAATCACAATCATATTTTAGGAAATGTAAATTCAGTTAAATTGATGGGCT